>DATGUX010000461.1:0-3410 GCA_035300985.1 Fodinibius sp. | reverse complement strand
TCCGGAGGCCAGATCTGAAAGGATATCGCCGAAGAGGTTGGTGGTGACGATGATATCATATTGATGCGGATACATCACCATCTGCATAGCCATATTGTCGATGATCAAATCTTCATACTCAATATCCGGATATTCTGTAGCTACCTCTTCACCCACTTCCATAAATAGCCCGCAGGTAAATTTGAGGATATTGGCTTTGTGGACCAAGGTCACTTTTTGGCGGCCTTTATTTTGGGCATACTCAAAAGCTGCGCGAATAACTCTTTCGCTGGCGCTTCGGGTGACGACGGCAATGCTTTCGGCATGCTCATTTTCGACCACCCAGTTTTCTTTGCCTATATACAGGCCTTCAGTATTTTCACGAAACATCACCAAGTCGATATCTCTATATCGGCTTTCGATATGGGGCATGCTTTTGGCCGGGCGGATGTTACTATGGGTTTGGAATTTTTTTCGCAGTGCAACATTGACGGATCGGAAACCGGCTCCGATAGGGGTTGTAAGCGGCCCTTTAAGGGCAACGCGGTGCTTCTTGAGAGCATTCAGCGTCTCGTCCGGCAAGGGGTTTCCCTGTTCTTTATGAGCGATGAGTCCGGCCGTATGGCGAATCCAGTTGATAGGGGCATCAGCTTTTTCGAAGATAGTTGTGACAGATTTTGTAATCTCCGGTCCGATACCATCACCGGGAATGAGTACGATATCATGCATAGAAACCTACTGATAGAATTGATTTCACAGTTCAGCTTGATGAAGCCAAAGATACAAAGAATCGCCTTCTTTATCACCATTGTAAATAGAAGGGACCGGAGTGCTCCGCAGTCGATGATGGGTCGGAGGTGCTTAGTACCGGCGCCGCTTTTTTTGGATCTTCTTGTCGATATTATACTTACCGGTCCCGATAAACAGGAGGCTAAAAAAAACGATTGCCATTTCAATACTATGGGAATAAAAGGCAGCAGGATCTCCGGCGCCGATGTGTTTGATCGTTGCTACGAGCATTACCATCAGCAGCAAGATGAGACTGGGGGTAAAGAAAAGTCCGAGCATTAAAAAGAGTCCGCCGAAAAACTCAGTAGCTCCTGCTATAAAGCCAAAGAACATAGGGGCAAAATCAATGCCGAGATATTGCATAGCGGCACCCACTTCGGCCCACTTTTCCGGTCCTCCAAAAATTTTGGGATAGCCGTGTATGATAAACATCATGCCTAACCCGATGCGCAGGATGAGCAGCCCAATGTTTCGGAGTTGTTCTCTTTGTTGATTACGTAGCATTCATTAAATCAGTTAGGGTTATAAGTAACGCGGTAGATGATACCTTTATGGTCGTCAGCTATGAGAACGGAGCCGTCGGGCAGCTGCAGAAGATCGGCCGGTCGACCCCATACGCTTTCGTTTGGTTGTAACCAGCCATCGACAAAGGGCTGATAAGTACCGGCTTGTCCGTTCTTTAGTGATACCTTTGTAATACGATACCCAATTTTTTCACTTCTGTTCCAACTTCCGTGCTCTGCAATTAAGATGCTATTTTTATAGGAGGGCGGAAACATCGATCCGGTATAAAAAATCATGCCCAGAGCAGCAACATGGGGGTCTAATTCCCGGGCCGGCGGCTGAAACGCCTGATCTTTGCTTTGGCCCTTATCGCCCAATTCGGGATCCCAAATATCAGAACCGTGCCGATAGGGATAGCCAAAATGCTGTCCCTTTTCAGTCAGTTTGTTAAGTTCATCGGGAGGTCGGTTATCTCCCAACCAGTCGCGGCCGTTGTCGGTGAACCACAGGTGGCCGGTCTCGGGGTGCCAGGCAAAGCCGACCGAGTTGCGCACGCCCCGGGCTATAATTTCCCGGTTGCTCCCATCCTCGTTTATCCGGGTGATGGTGGCATAGATGTCCTTATCGGGTTCACAGGTATTACAAGGAGCGCCGACGGGAACGTATAGCTTTCCATCCGGACCAAAGGCGATAAACTTCCATCCGTGGTGGCCGTCGGTAGGGTAGGCGTCCGTTACGACGACGGGTTCGGGAGGATCTTCAATCTGGTCGTTTATATTATCGTAACGCAGAATGCGGCTGACGGCCCCTACGTAAAGAGCCCCGTCTTTGAAGGCCACTCCGCTGGGTAGCCGCAGATCTTCAGCCACCGTATAGACGGTATCGGCTTTAAAATCACCATTGCGGTCAATTACAGCATATATCTTACCGGCTTGCCGGCTGCCGACATAGAGAGTACCCTTGCCACCAAAAGCCATTTGGCGGGCATTGGGCACATCATCAGCATAAACCTCTATCGAAAATCCTTCGGGGACATTCAACTTTTTAAGGGCCTGCTGGGCCTTGGTCTCAGCTGAGCTGCATCCCCAAAGCATAAGCGCTAAGGATATGGCCACAAGATATATATAGTCGGTTCTGAATGTTTTTTTCATAAGTTAAATAGCGACGGCTTCAGTCACATATCTTTTTTATATCTATCTGCCCTCTATATCTTTACATAAAGTATTCGTTGCCAACGCTATTGTCAATTTTAAAAGGTAATTTATTGTTATCCTTTATTCTCGTTAACTGGGCCTCTGATATGAAATTAGAAGATTTTACGCTTCTATATTGTAATAGAGAATATTCTGACGGTACCAGTCCGGAAAGACGGTTATTTACCCAAGCCGACTGTTGTATAATGGCCATTAAAATACCCTGCTGCCGTCGGCAAACAGGGTATGTGGTGAGGTCAATTTGTGTGTTTCGTCTATAGGCTTATTTCAGTACCCAATACTTCTAAAAAAGCAGCCAGCCATTTAGGATGTCCGGGCCAGGCCGGAGAGGTGACCAGGTTTCCGTCGGTTACCACCTCGGTGGCGGCTACGTCTTTATAGTTAGCACCGGCTACCTCCATTTCAGGTCCACAAGCCGGATAGGCCGTAATGGTTTTATCCTTTACGGCATCAGCAGCCGAGAGTATCTGCAGGCCGTGGCATACAGCGGCGATAGGTTTGTTAGCTTCAACAAAATGGTTGACCATTTCCAGAACTCCGTCCTCGCGGCGCAGGTATTCGGGGGCACGTCCGCCGGGCAGTACCAGGGCGTCGTACGCGGCCGGATCAACATCATCAAAAGTAGCATTGAGCGCAAAGTTGTGGCCCGGTTTTTCGGTATAGGTCTGATCGCCTTCAAAATCATGAATGGCCGTCTTGATTGAATCTCCCTGCTCTTTGCCGGGACATACAGCATCCACGCTATGGCCGACCATCTGCAGAGCCTGGAAGGGTACCATGATCTCATAATCTTCGCCGAAATCACCGACAATCATTAATAATTTTTTTGCTGACATAGTATTTATTATTTGGTTAAAAGTTGGTGTGTTATACAGATCATTATAACTGAAAAGTAAGAGTTATAGTTCTGTTTTGGTTAAAGTC
>DATGUX010000460.1:0-4139 GCA_035300985.1 Fodinibius sp. | reverse complement strand
TGGAGCTCCAGTAATACCGGTTATACGCCCACGCTGATTGTGAACTATGGAGGCGTGACCGGCGAATATTATTGGTATCAAAATACGAAGGTGTGGGAGAAGGAGCGGCTGCTCAACTTTACCCCTCGCAGCATTGTGGATTCGCGGTCGCGCCATCGCACGATGATTCCCCAGGAGGAATATGAAAACGGACATATATTAAGTGCCGAAACGGCCAAAAACCTGTTGCGCGAGGGCGTTAACGTAAATCTCGGTGCTCACGGACAGCTGCAGGGTTTGGGTGCGCACTGGGAGCTCTGGATGATGAAGCAGGGCGGCATGACCAATATGGAAGCTCTGAAAGTGGCAACCATCAACGGAGCGCGATATCTCGGCATGGATCACGCGCTGGGATCGATTGAAGAAGGTAAGCTGGCCGACCTGATTGTGATTGACGGAAATCCGCTGGAGGATATCCGGGCAACCGAAAAGGTAACCTATACCATGATCAACGGTCGTTTATATGATTCGGCAACGATGAATCAGATTGCTCCCCTTGAGAAGAAGCGCCTGCCGTTCTGGTGGGAACAGGAAGGCTATCCTGCTAATTTTGAGTGGCATGCCCAAGCCGGTGCCCATAGCCGTCCGCAATGCAGCTGCGGCTATCAGCCGGCTTATTTAGCGGAGTAATTTAATTACCGAGCTCAGCATTAGAACCGGGCGCTGGCAGTTTATATCCTTTACAAATATAGGACCCTGAGCGGATTCGGTCTAAGGTGTTCCCTGGGCAGAGTCGAAGGGAACCGGCATTATTTAAAATAAAACAGGTACCAGCTGCGCCCGCCTGCCGAAGCATAGCCTACTCCCGATTTCTTGGGATTTGGCGTGGTAGATCCTTGCACGTAGGTTGGCTCATCCCCCTTAAATTTTCCTTTGAAGGGGAAATGCACGGAGCTTTTCCGTGCAAAAGGGGATGACCTTAATAAGATTTAAATTATTTAGGTCTTTATCTTGTACTTTTTGAGGCCTTTGAAATACTTCCTTATAAGCCCCTCTTGAGTAATCAGGAGGGATCGCTGACGCTTCATAGAATCTTTAGCGACGTAGCGGTTTGCCTGCTCTACGGAACTTTAGTGCAGTAGAGGGGAGGTCAAAGCATAGGTATTTCAAAGTGCCCTTTTTAGACAGTTCCGGTCAACAGAGGAAAATTTGAAAACCTAAGGTTTTCACTAAGACAATGAATACTTTTTTATTTAATGCCTTGGGGATCTGGCCCGAAGATTATTTTTTAGCCGGTGCCTTTCGTTTGTTCTTGATCTCCTCCCGACGGGTGCATGATTCAACATCATTGCAGACTCCAAAAAAATGCAGGGAGTGTCCGCTGATATTAAAGTCGTGCATCTCTTCCATCATGGTTTTAATCTCCTGGATGCGCGGGTCGCAAAACTCCATTACCGCCCCGCACTCTTTGCAGATGATGTGATCGTGCTGCTGGTAGGCGTAGGCGCGCTCATAATAATATTGGTTCTCTCCAAACTGCTGGCGCTGCACAAGGCCACACTCCACCAGCAGATCCAGCGTATTGTAAACGGTAGCCCGTGAGACGCGGGTCCCCGCATTTTTCATATTGAAGAAGATATCATCGGCATCAAAATGCCCATCGGCGCGATAGATTTCTTCCAGCACCATAAAACGTTCAGGCGTCTGCCGCTGATTGTGTTCCTTCAGATAAGAACTGAATATCTCCTTAACCAGATCGATTGTCTCTTCATTTGCCGGATGTGCCATACTGTTTTTCTTTTAATATAAGGAATTGTATCTGCTAAAAAAATGGCCTTTATCAACCAGTTTAGGTGCCGCCGGGCCTTTAATACTGAAATTTCGAAACAGAATGTTATATTCATACTTATAGCTAAGCGGTGACCTTTTACTGCCTGTTAACAAAAACAAACCTTTGGATTATGCCTATAGTTGTAGCTTTCGAGACGCTAACCGAGCTATTTCTCAATCTATCAAAAAAATACCAGAATGCCGAAAAAACGGCCTTTGCCAGAAAGCCTGCCCATAACGCAGACTATGAGGCTATAAGCTGGGATCAGGCCAGAGAAGATGTGCAGGTGCTGGCGGCCTATCTGCTAAAGCAGCACGTACAACCCGGCGACCGTGTGGCTATTTTGAGCGAGAATCGTTATGAATGGGCTATTGTTGATTTGGCGCTGCAGCTGGTTGGCGCGGTGAATGTATCGCTCTACTCTACGCTGCCGGCCAAGCAATGCGAGTATATTCTGCAGGATTCGGAGGCGACCCACTTCTTCGTTTCTACGGGCATTCAGCTAAAAAAAGCCCGTGAAGTATTTGATCAGTGTCCGGAGCTGAAGAGAATCATTGCCTTTGACGAGCCTAAAATAGATCGTTACCTGCAGGATGACTATGTGGCGCTATTTGAGAAAGCCATGGCTGAGGGGCTTAAATATTTTCCAGAGATTGAGGAGGAGATTTACCGGCGCGCCCGCAAAGTAAAGCCTGAGGATATAGCTACGCTCGTTTATACCTCGGGCACAACCGGCAAGCCCAAAGGCGCCATGCTTAACCATCGTAATATTGTGAGCAACATCAAGGCAGCTCATCAGCTTATTGCTATTACAGATGAGGATCGCTGCCTTTCGTTTTTGCCGCTTTGCCATTCCTTTGAACGCACGGCCGGATATTATGCAATGATGGCCGCCGGCGCTGAAATATATTATGCCGAGAGTGTAGATACCGTGGCAAAAAATATGACGGAAGCGCGTCCTACTATCCTTATAAGCGTGCCCCGGCTGTTTGAAAAGATCTACAATCTGGTTAAAAAAAGTGTGGAGGAGGGTACCGCAATAAAGCAGAAAATTTTTGAGTGGGCACAATCGGTCGGCCAGCAATATGCCAACGGTCAGCGCGGGCTGGTTTCCCTCCAAAAGATGCTGGCTGATAAGTTGGTGTTTGACAAACTGAAGGAGCGTACCGGCGGACGTATCCGGTTCTGTGTATCAGGTGGAGCGGCTTTGCCCCCAAAGATTGGTACCTTCTTTATAGGAGCCGGTTTACACATCCTGGAGGGCTACGGGCTGACGGAGACCTCTCCGGTCATTTGCTGCAATACCTATCGTGATGAGCGTATTGGCACCGTTGGTAAGGTACTGCCGGGCGTGACGGTAGCCATACAACGGCTGGAGGATAGTGAAATTATTGCTGAGCTGAGCGGGGAGAGCTATCCCACGCAGCAAACATCCAGCCAGGGAGAGATTTTATGTAAGGGGCCTAATGTGATGAAGGGTTACTGGAAAAATGATGAAGCTACCCGTGAGATGATTGATGATGAGGGCTTTCTGCATACCGGCGATGTGGGAAAGTTCTCGGATGGCAACCTTCAGATAACCGATCGCATCAAGCATATGATTGTAAACGCCGGCGGTAAAAATATCTATCCGGGTCCCATTGAAGATCTGTTTAAGACCAGTAAATGGGTCGATCAGTTGGTGGTTGTTGGCGAGCGTCAGCCTTATATGGCTGCGCTTATTGCCCCGGATTTTGAGATGCTGGAGACCCACGCCAAAGCCGAAAATATTGCCTACAGCAGTTGGGAGGATCTGATTACAAATGAAGAGATTCAGAATATCTATCGCCGGGAAGTGCGCAGCAATGCCCGTGAGTTAGCTTCGCATGAGAAAATTCGTGATTTCCGGCTGGTTCCAAATGAATTTACGGTTGAAACCGGCGAGTTGACCCCCACGCTAAAGGTCAAACGCCGCATTGTAGAGGATAAATATGGACATCTGATTGCTGATATTTTTGATGGTGGCAGAACTAAGTAGGAGAGCAACCGGATAAATTTATCAGACTATGTTGTATCAGATCTTTAAATGGGTTCATATAATCTCTTACATTTGCTGGCTGATCGCTTTTGCAGGAAGCCTATGGATGGCGGCCAAAGTGCGGGAGGCAGGCCGGGCCGACCGGAAGCACAAATTTATGCATTGGGAACGCAGAATAACGAATATCGGGGCCCACATTGGAGCTATGGGTATTCTTATTTCCGGCAGTGCTATGGCATGGCTGCCTGCCGGCCCGCAATGGGGCTGGTTTAACTTCAGGTTATATCCGTGGCTGGGTGTAAAGCAGGTGTT
>DATGUX010000459.1:0-22210 GCA_035300985.1 Fodinibius sp. | reverse complement strand
GTTCCAGCTCCCCGATGAATTATACCATAAGAGCAGGCTCACATCTTTGGTTGCGGCGTAATGAGCCAATTCTTCGATACGTTCATAGCCGATGGTTGTATCCCAGTTGACATCCACCAGCGTATATTCCCAGCCCATTTCGGCAGCATAATCGATAAACCGCTTTTGCACCTCATACGTAATAGAGGCATCCTTAAGTTTGGCCCAGCTCCACGAAGCCCGCCCGGGGTTAATCCACGAGGTATCACTGAGTACAGCCGGACGGGCTAAATCAGTCGCCAGCGTGGATTCGGTGATGGTCTCCAGACTCCCTATGGCAATAATGCGCCAGGGCGATGACCAGGGCAGCTTCGACTGCGGATACAGCGCTCCGTCCGGAAATTGTTCGCCGGGCTGTGGAAATCCCACCTGGTAGTTTCCATCCGGGGCTTGTTGCTGCAATCTTGTGCCGGGGTAATGCCCGTTCATTCCAGCTTCAGAAATAAGCAGCCAGTTGGTCCCCGTTTTAAACAGGGCCGGATAGGCCCATCCTGCACTGTCGGGAGCCGGCATTCCTACAGGTATATTCTGTTTATAATATTCTTCATATGATGGATTTGTCTGTGCAAAGCCGGTATTCACATTGGCCAGCGGCTCCAGCCAGGCGCGGCTGCCGCCCGGCAAGTTAAAGGTTGTTTTCTCTTTGGATGTATAATGTTTCTCTTCACTTTTCCCCGGGAAATGATATCGAAATGCCACACCATCATTCGACACCCTGAAAACAACCTCCAACACTTTTCCCGATTGATGACGAAGCCTAAATGTTCTTTCTGTAGCGCGGTAGGTAATCTCGCTCTGTTTTCCGTGCAACATTGTGTAGCTGTCTTCTAAGGTCTTGGGAGTGGAAACCGATTCTAAACTCATATTCCTGGAAAAGTCGATACCGTTTTTGACTACGCCCAGCCGGGAAGGTTCGAGCACTACAGAATCTCGATACAAAATTTCATAAAACGGCTCAGTGCTGTCTCGCATCTCAAAACGTACTTTAATTTTACCATTCGGACTTACAAGCGGACCTGAATTGCCGGCACATGAAATCATGACCAGCCATAACACTATGTAAATTGATAAATAAAATTTTCTGCAATAGTTCATTGATCATTTATTTTTTTACCCCAGATAGATCGGCCCGAATCCGTCAGTCCGGCATACGTAATGGTGATCTGCCGTGGCGAGGCTTCCCAATCCCAGGCATTATCAACAATAAGGTGGGTACCATTTACTCTAAGGGTTTGAGATGCTTCATTATACGACCAGCTTCCATTCAGAGCACCTCCAAGCGTGTGATCTTCCTTAAAAATTACCTCGTAGGAGGTTTGCATGGTCTGATACTGATATTTCAGTGTAATCTCTTCCCAGGTACCGATAATATCTTCTTCCGTAATAGGTTGCTGAGGAACCCCGGCATAACGCTCGGGAGCCACTACCGGCCAGCCGTCGTCTGTCCAGTAAACTTTACGTACATGCCCCATCATGACGGCGTTTGAAGCATTGATCCCTCCTACATTTTTAGGGAGTCGCGCCGCGCCAATAATTTTGGGAATCTGGGTATTGGCATGCAAGCCTTCAAGCTGGTCATTACTATTGGCAATCAGATTCATCACAGCATGATACGTAAATCGCTTTGACAAGTTTAAATACTTTTTATCCCCGGTGATGCCATAGAGATCGGCCATTATTTCCTTCATTCCGCCCTGCTCGGTCTGAAATATTTTCTGAAACTCATCGTCGGTCAGGTGACTGGAAAAATCCACGACCCATTCCACAGGCCAGTTGATGCCTGTTTCTTCATCTCTGGCATAGGATAATACTGTCAAATTTTGGGCAGGTCCTCTGGCATATTTGTAGAGCTCCATATTAGGTGTTTTCCAAGCTTGAGGAAAACCATTGTTAATAGGGTGATCATTAAGGATATGTATTACTTCATCATCCCTGGGCCCATGATAAGTTTCTTTACCGTCACCAACAGAAATTTTTTTGATTTGTCCATTATCTTTGACCTGAAGTGCAACGCCCTCATTTAGTGACCTCCACCCTAACCCGATCATCAGATTATATTCTTCCCAATCTGGGAAAGCATTATTAGCTGAGTGAAGGATATATAAGCCACCCCCCGGTTGCACATAGCTCTCAATATTTTCCCTTACTTTCTTTGACCATGTGATTTCTTCATTATGGATGTTATTGGTATTTTGAATAATGACGTCATAGTCTCTAAAATTGGGGTCCCATCTGCCCCAGTCTTCATGATCAGGCTCCGATGGTGCTGTTGATACACTCACGGTAAACAAATTTGTTTCTTCCAGAATTGACTTCACAACTTGGGTGGTCTGCTTCCAGTCATGATTACTAAACCCGTCAACAATTAATACCTCAATATTGTCAGATCGTGCTTGACAAAAAGCTGAATGAGCCAGAAACAAAAAAAGAAAAATATTGAGGACTAAGTGTATAAGATATTTTTTCATAACTCTTTTTTAAAGGATGCGATATTCAAGTAATCTTTACATAAATAACAGATACATTTGGTCAGACAAAGCAGATCTATTGTAGCAATTTATCTATCTCTGCAACCAATATTTTCGCATAGTCTATTCTCTGATCGGTTGGCGTACCATAATTATAATCCGGGTTATCTACTCTTATCGCTACAGCATCTGCGGTGTCCACCTTTGCCAAATGAACGTACGATTGCATGGAGCTCACCATCTGCTGTCCGGCAGTTGATCTATTTGCAAAAGTAATGGTCGTCTTTCGGTCAGACTCTCGCCTCTGCTGAATATTGATCACGCTATACCCCTTATTGTGGATCGCTTCCCGGGATACTTCAACCATTTTATCAATGCTTTCGTAGTAAATCCTGACGTCATCTCCTCTCATGCCACCCATCCCTGCGCAGGCGTGCATCACCATTGATACAGCAATAGTTAATAAAAGCACAAAAAATGTATTGTACTTAATATTCATAAATATTTAGGATTTTGATTTTAAATAAAGACCAACACTTAAACACAAATAAATACGAATTGTAATTGAGTATTAAATACGACTCTTTCCACTGCTATAAATGCAAGGACCGCAATACCAAACAAACACAATACCGATCCTATTTTTAAAGGAGAAGCCAGCACATGGAACAGTTCGGGAATAAAAAACAGACCCTGGGAGACGACGGCTAACACGCGGGCTGCCTTTTCACTTTTACTTTGTAACATAGCAAATGGGAGAGAATTATTATCTATATAGTACTTGTTACTTTCAAATCAGTTAACTAGTTATTAAAATATATGATATAACTATGGCTAATGAGATAAAAAGAGCAATAATAATATTAATTATTTTTTTATAATTTTCTTGTAATCTATTTGTAAAATATAAATATAAGCATATAGATAAATTTAATACTACAAATAATAATAGGTATACTAATGAATATTTTAAAATTGATTCCATAGCCACATTGGTATGTATTAGTATAGTGAATATCCTATACTATTAGTTATAAAAATAGAACACCATAATTTGGCCAACCCAGATATAATATCATGATAGAAATAGGCACCATGATTATAATTTATAAGCTTCTGCATCCAGCAACTACCTCGTTATCTATATCATACTCAAAGACTACACATCTAAATTAATATACTGCCAGACTTCTTTATCAATTATTAAACAGCCGAGGAGCAAATTGATGCAAATTATCACGCCAAACCGGCCAGGTATGGCCACCCGGACGTTCATAGTATTTGTAATCAATATTTAGCTCGTCAAATTGGGATAGCATTTTCTGGCAATTTTCGTAGGCGATATCCTCTTTGCCTCCCATTGCAATCCAGAACAGATCAAGGTTGTCATTGATCATGACTGTACTGTCTTGCATAAACTCATATTGCGCTTCAGAAAGCTCCTGTTGATTAGGCAGCCAGCCCGAGCTGAAGACACCCAAATATGAAAACAGGTCGGTATTATAAACACCTGCATAGAGGGTCTGCAACCCGCCCATGGAGAGCCCGGCCAGTGCCCTGTTTTCGGCATTACTTTTCACCCGGTAGTTATCCTCAATAAATGGAATGACCGCTTCGGTTAATTCAGATTCAAAACTTTCCAAAAAGTTCTCGCCAAAGCCGGACATCGCAACGTTGCCATCCACCATAACCACAAGCATGGGGGTTGCCTCTTGTTCCGCAATCAGGTTATCCATAATGAGATCAGTTTTTCCCTGTTTTGCCCAGGCGCGCTCATCTTCACCTCCCCCGTGTAGCAGGTACAATACGGGATACCCCTGCGCGCTGTTCTCATCATAGCCGGGCGGGGTATAGACAAATATCCGTCTCCAGCTGTTTGTAGTTTCAGAAAAGTACCGGTTCATCCTGATCTCCCCGTGTGGCACATCCCTGATTTCGTAAGAATTGTCTCCCTTGAAGGGAATTTCGATGCCGCTGGCCATTCGTCCCATCCCGTAAAACGTCTCACTGGCGGGATCGGCTACGGCAACATCGTCAATCAGCAGGCTGTAGTAATGGAATCCACCGCCTATGGAATCAGTGGTTACTGACCAAATACCATCCTCGTTCTTTGACATATCGTAGGTTTTACCCAAGTCTATCTGAACCTTTTGGGCATCGGGGGCTTCCAGCTGAAATTTCACGCGGTTATCTGGTAAAATCTGTGGATATTCTGCTCCAGGGACATTTGTGGGGGCGGGCAGGCCCAGCACGCTGTATTTGTTAAATTTGGATTTTTCTACCGGTTTGAACAGCAGCTGAGAAAACATGTACAGGTCATTTTTCCACACTTCGAAATCGTGACCACCCGGTTCAACGTAAAAGATATGCGGCACTTCATGATCTTCCATATATTGGTGAGTGCGTTTGCTTATTCGCATCAGCCCGTCCTCATTGCCACAGGAGATCCAGAGCACTTTTAATTTTTCTTTTGCTTGTTGTGGGTCCGGCAGCAGCTGTTCCGGCTCACTGGTATTTGGTGCCGAGGAGAATCCTCCCACCCAGTCAAAGGCGTCGAGATTCCCGAGCCCAAACTTTAGCGATTGCCCACCCCCCATCGACAGGCCAGCCAGCGCCCGATGCTCGCTGTCCGTATATACCGGGTATTTTTCCTCAATAAACGGAATCAGATCATTGAGGAGATCTTGTTCGAATGTGGCAAAAGCCTTCACTTTATCCGGGGCAAATATATCGCCGGTGGCACGATCATCTTCCATTGCCCGGCCATTTGGCATTACCACAATCATCGGCTCTATCTTCCCCTCGGCATACAGGTTATCCAGCACCACGTTAGCATTACCATTACTGAGCCATGCATATTCATCGCCACCAATGCCATGCAGCAGATACAGGACCGGGTATGTGTTATTTTCAGAATAGCCCGGCGGAGTATAGATGGTGGCAGTCCGTTCGGTGTCTACCGTTTCCGAGGTATAGGTTACCGTGTCTACGGTTCCGCGTTCAATACTTGCCCTTTTTAAGTCAAACCCCTCCGGGGCCTGTTTGGTGATGCCTTGTGAATAGACAAACTGACCAAATCCCAAAAGCAAGAGTGCCAATAAAGTAATCCGTTTCATGATAAATATTGATATGAGTTAGTGTTATTTAAAGACCTTTGCAGGACTTGAAAATATTTATGTCGCACAGAGAGATTATTCAGTTAATACAAACCCGCCATTAGACTGAATGGTGATTGATATTTCTCCATCGTCAGAAACTTTAACCGGCTCCGTATATGTCCCTTTATCGCTATTGTCGTTATACATCTTAACTTCTTGACCCGCTAACATGGGGAGCTCAATGGTTAAATTCTTTGCAGACTTCTCAGCGTTTACGCCTGCAACGTACCACATTTGTCCATCACGCCGGGCCAGAACGCTATACTTGCCAGGGTAGCCATCAACGAATACCGTTTCATCCCACGTAGTGGGTATATTTCGCATGAAATCCAGTTCAAATTCCGGCACATCATTCAAGTTGTTGGGGGTAAGGGCAAACATCTGCACCGGATTTTGGAATAGAATGCCTGTCGCCAATTGGAACCCATCGGTTGTCAATCTTTCCTGACCTTTCTCATTTCCTTTGTTCAGGTAGTCGTTCAGCACTACGCCGCCAAACTCCATGCTGGCCACGGAATTACGAATAAATGGATGCAGTGAGGCATAGAATGCTTCTTTTTGCCGAACATCCTCTACAAAGACAAGCATTTCTGATGCGAGAACAGCTTCATTTCCTACAAAATTGGGATACATGCGCTCCCAGCCGCGGGGAAGAGTGGTGCCATGAAAGATAACCTGCAATCCGTGATCATTGGCATCCGAAAGGATATTTTCGTATAAGCGCATGGTAGTCTGTTTGTCACCACCCATGAAATCTACTTTTATCCCTTTAACTCCAACTTCCTGGAGCCATTCCATCTCTTTTTTTCGAGCAATTGAGGTATGCATCCTGTCTCTGGGCGTCTGCGGAGCATCATTGACCGATCCATTGGAATTATACCATAAAAATACGCCTACGTCTTGCGACCGGGCATATCGTATCAGTTCTTCCATCTTGTCATATCCGATATTTTCATCCCACCATGCATCAATCAGGATAAATTCATAATCCATTGCGGCCGCCAGATCGATATAGGTTACCTGATCCTCATAATTCATGCTGTTGTCCTGCCAGATAATCCAGCTCCAGGTGCCTCGACCAAATTCGTATGGCTGTGAGGGCTTGTAAAGCGGATCAACTACATCCCAGGAGATGGTTGTTTCAACAATCGGTTTGAGCGTCTCTCCAACCGTAATGGTACGCCAGGGCGTTGTGCCCGGCAAACCGATTTGTGCTCCTGTACTTCCAAAACCATTATTCTGCGCCATGCTGGGATATTCAACCGTGTAACCGCCGGCGTTGTAGCTGCTCAGATGAGATGCGTTGTAATTACTTCCTACGCCTGTTTCAGAAAGTAGTACCCATCCGTCATCCCCTACGCGGAAAAGGCCGGGATATACATACCCATAATCAGCGTTGGTATTTTCCATCGGTTCATCGGCTACATATCCGCTTTCATAGCTGGGGGCGGTGCGTGCAAAGCCGGTCATGGGGGTCATCATCGGGGAAAGGAAAGTAGTCGTGGAAGAAGGAAATTTAAATCCTGTAGCTTCCTGTTCAACCACAGCGGCCCTCGTTTCACCCCAGGCGGGAAACTCATACCGGAATGCAATGTCATTGTTGCTTACCTGGAACAGGACTGAAATCTGTTTTTCTCCCCCATTTTCCAAGGTAACGTTCAACGTTTTGGACTGGTACTCCACAGACGATTGCTTGATTTTCCTCTGGGTATATTCCTTGTCAACCTCACCAGTCGTTGATTCCACAAAACTCATATCAGACCTGAAATCGCCCTCATTGGTCACCAATCCCAGCGGGGAGTTTTCGAGCATAGTTTTCCCGTTGTAGGTAACCGAGTAAACCGGATTACCATTGTTGATCGAGACATTTAATTCCAACTTTCCATCCGGACTCGAAACCGTCAGGGGATTCTGTGAATACGTAGCTGTTGTCATTAGCAGAAAGCATAAAACAAGTAATGTTCGCATGTTGTTATAAGTTTTATTATTTCCTATTCAGGCGTATAAGCATACATGCCGATAACGGTTCCCACAAATCCACCGGCTTTGGTGGTACTGAGAATCGTTCCATCGGCCCCTTCATACAGCGGCTGCCACTTATCTTCGCTAAAACCGTATGAGAAATCATATTCGGCGCCCCGGGCTTGAATCTTCAGGTAGTATTCATTGTCTGGATTCTCTTCGATCACCTCAGAAGCGATAATCTCTTTTTCTTCTCCTTCGGATTTCTCAAGATAGATCTCTTTCTCGCCTTCTTCATTTGCCGTTACTCCGACTAAATAATAGTAATGCTCTCCCTGGAAGGCTACTAATCCTGCAACATTGCCTTCTGCTTCAGGATCAAATGTCATTTTGGTGGATACCGTGGCGTAGGCATTCTTTTGCCGCTTACCGATAAACGAAGGATTTCCGGTACCACTGATAGTTTCTGAACGCGATTCGATCTGCAGTTGTCCATCATCCGAAATATTCCACCACTGTGATTGGGGCGTACGGATCATGGTCCAGTAGTCGGCCAGCTTAGAGTTATCAAAATCATTAGTATAAGTAAAGTTGCCATTGGTGGGTGGCGTAGGTTCTTCACTCAAGGGCAGATCAGGCCGTTTAAGTTTTACCGGCACGGTCTCTTCACTTTCATAGTCCAGGATGGTGGGCCAGTTGTCATCCGTCCAGGTAACCGGCAGCAGAAAGGTTTCACGACCAGTGTTAAAGTTGGATCCGTCATACGGACGTACGCCTAAGAATATAGCCCACCATTCGTCATTCTGGGTTTTCACCATGTCGGCGTGGCCTACATATTCCACCGGAAATTCACGGTTGGGTGAAATATGGCGCTGGGTCAGGATCGGATTCTGATCCCACGGCGTAAAAGGACCCATCGGGTCATCACCCTTCAAGACCACCTGGGAATGTTGAGGCCCAGTACCGCCTTCGGCGTTGTGCAAGATGTACTCCCCGTTCACTTTCATCATGTGCGGACCCTCAATCCAGATCGGCTGTTCACTGATATCTACTCCTCCATTTACAATGACCTTGGCTTCCCCGGCAGGCTGGTTGGCTTCAAGATCGTACGGACGAATCCAGATGGCGCGGTGCCCTTGGTAGAGTGGTTCACCTTCGGGCGCATCATTATTCAAGATATAGGTGGTCCCGTCATCATCGAAAAAGAGCGAGGGGTCAATGCCGCCCACACCGTTCAGCCACATCGGGTCGGACCAATCTCCGGCCGGATCGTCAGTCGTAACAATGAAATTGCCACCGCCACCAACAATGGTATTTATCACATAAAATGTCCCATTATGATACTCGATAGTTGGGGCAAACACACCTTCCGAGATCCCCAAACCCTCCACCTGTAACTGAGAGGGACGGTCCAGGACATGACCAATCTGCTCCCAGTTGACCAAATCTTTGCTATGGAAGATTGGGATCCCAGGATAGTAGCTGAAGGAGGAATGGACCATATAGTAATCATCGCCGGCCCGGGTGATGCTTGGATCAGGATAAAAGCCGGAATTGATCGGGTTGATGTACTCATCTTTCCCAACTTCAAGATCCCGATAAATGGGATCATTCCCTTCATACTTGAACCAGTCGAATTGTGGATCTGAGACCATTGCTTCAGGTTGGCCTGAATCAGTAGGGTCGGCGGTCGGGCTCGAATCTTGCGAACAGGCCTGACCAGCCATCAGTAACAAAAAAGCAGGCAGTAGCAACAAGGATTTTTTAAACATTTGTATGAACATTGTTAATAATTTTGACGTTGGATGTATTATTAAAAAGCTTTTAATGGTGAATATTATTTTTAATTGGTGATCAGGTGAATTATTAGTCACATTAAGCAGTAGAGTTCTAACTGTCTTCATTTAGCAGCCCGTGCTCAATCCTAAAATAGTCGAAATCTACGGAGCCGCCCGCTTCCTTGGTGGCATAACTAAACAACGCAAACCGGTATCCCACAAAGTGATCCAGCGTATATTCTATTTGCAGCATGTCACCAATTTGATTCCATGATTCTCTATCCAGGCTGTAGTAGAAATAAGCTTTGTCAGCCATATTTTCAAAGTTGAATGCAATGCGGAGGTGCACTTGGTCCTGCTCCAGTGGAAGAGTCTCGATTTCTTCCTGCTCATCAGGAGTTTCTTTCATCATCACAAGATGGGTTTGACCAGCCTCTTTCTTAACACCCACAAAACCGTTCGTACCCTGCAGAGCACCCAGGCCCGCATAATCTCCATTCTTCATGTGTTGGGTATCCATCAAAATAGTGCCAGTGGACTGAGGTCCAAATGTCCGTTGGGTCAGAGTATTTCGGGTATCTACCCAGCTGGTGTCAAGCTCGGCGTTGGTCAGCCGCAAATAGCCTGAACGTTCCTCAAGAGACCAACAATCAGGATTCGGGTTGTGATTCCACTGCCAAACAAGTGACAATCCCTCCAAAATAGATGTTTCTTCATTGTATTGGTCAGGACCAGCATTCCCATCAAATTCATCAGAGCCAACAATTCCAGCAGGATCATCATCCTCCGCCTGGATATCCAGCTTTTCTGGTACCTCTCCGTTTATACCAAATATCGGCCAGTCGTTTTCCCATTGAACAGGAACCAATTGAGGAATTCGTCCGACCGAGCCATGATCCTGAAACAAAAATCCATACCAGTCTCCTTCAGGAGTGTCGATGAGCCCGCCCTGGGCAATCCCGTCATCCTGCAGCGATACCTTACCCGTATAATCACCCAGCAAGCTGTCCGACCGGTAGGTAAGCTGCGTGCGACCATCACCGGCAGGCCATGAAATGAGTGAGACATAATAATACCCGTTAATCTTTCTGATGTGGGCACCCTCCGCGGGCACATAAAACTTGTCCCCGGCAATGCTCTTCGAGTCGGGAATGAGTACTCGGTCAACGCCATTTGGTTTTAATGCAGTTGCATCAGAGGTCAGTTCTACAATCCTGATATCATCTACGCCATACAGCAGAAAAGCACGGCCGTCATCAAAAAACAGAGAGGGGTCGTGGAATAATCGGTTTATTGTAAAAGTTTCCCATGAACCGGACTCAATATCATCGGTCGTAAAGATGTATGTCTTTTGGGTGGTATTAGAAAAGGTAGCCAGGTAAAACGTCCCATTATGATAGCGCAGGCTGCTGGCCCAGGTACCCTCTCCATACGCATCCTGTCCGTTTTGAAGCAAAAAAGCATCGCTGTCTGCCAAGGTATCATAAACATAGTTGATGATTTCCCAGTTTACCAAATCATCCGATTTCATTATTGGTACGCCGGGATTAAAATGCATGGTTGTGCTGCTCATGTAATAGGAATCTCCCACCCGGATAATGGACGGGTCGGGAACATCCGCCCATATCACCGGGTTTTGAGCATAGGTAGTGGAATTTGTTTTTTTATCTGGTTCTGTAGATTGAGATAATCCCGTTTGAGCTAAAAGAAACAGAATAAAAAGGAAGGTACCTTTTAAAAAATATGAAGTAGTTGAATTCATTTTTATTGCTGTATTTTAAATTAATCCTCGGCTACTTCCAAAACACCATAAAGCGCCGGTTTAGGCTGGTACTCACGATCAAATAACAAGGGATAGTCCGTTCTACCCGGGATTGGAAAATTATTGAGCCAGGATTGCCTGTCATTCAGCCCCCAAAATGCTACTCTATCTATTTTATCCTGGTGTTTTTTGAAGAGTTCAAACAGCTGGACATAGCGATCTCTGAGTTGCTGGTGAACGGAATCGGGCAACCCCTCTTTGTACGGGTTTAGTGCCTCCGGAACCTCATTATCTGCCCCGTCCCCTTCATCAGGATTATAACTTATATTCGCATCCTCACGAGAGGGCAATACGCTTACATCAAGCTCAGTGATCATCACCTTTACTCCCAGTTCAGAAAACGCCTTAATACTTTCCTCAATTTGTTTTAATGAAGGACTTTCAAGGCCATAATGTCCCTGCATTCCGACTCCATGGATCGGCACATGGTTTTCTTTAAGGCGCTTAACCATTTTTACCACCGTTTTTCGCTTATCGGGTGCCCACAGGTTATAATCGTTGTAATATAATTCAGCATCTGGATCGACTGCGTGGGTGTATTGAAATGCTTTATCAATATATTCTTTGCCAATAATTTCGAGCCATTTTGATTTACGCAATCCATCCGACCATGTCGCTGCTTCGTTCACCACATCCCAGGCATCAACACGTCCCTTATAGCGGTCTACAACCGTAGAAATGTGATCTTTCATTCGTTGGAGCAGCGCCTCGCGGCCCAATTCGTCTCCACTCTCATCTTCAAAAGTCCAATCCGGAATTTGTGAATGCCATACCAGGGTATGCCCGACGATAAACATGTCGTGTTGTTCTCCAAATGCTACAAACCGATCAGCCGCATCAAAGGTGTATTTATTGGGCTCGGGATGAATAGGTGACCACTTCATCAGGTTTTCGGCCGTTATGGTGTTAAAATGTTTTGTGATAAGCGGCAAGCTCTGCGGGTCTTCGCCCTCAACCTGCCAGCCGTTGACTGCAACTCCAATTTTGAACATGCCTTCATAGGCCTCCGCTAATGATCGGGGTTCCTCTGAAGCCGAATTTTCTGCTGTTTTTCCCTCCCCCTGGATACATCCTTCCATCAATAGTACTGCAAAAAGAAGAATTCCTATCAAGCTGTATGCCGTAAAAAATCTTTTAGCTTCCATAATAAATTAAAGGGTCATATTTTAGTTTGATAATGAAAATTAAATTAGGCTAATGTAATTTAATCATGTATTCCCGGGATTTATTAAGAATATATTTTTTAATAATTTTGTTATTTTTGAACCAAACGATAGCTTTGGCCGGCCTCCGTTTCAAAATCATATTCAAAAACATCTGCTACATCCGGCGAAGGTAGTTCCGCTTCCGGTGAAACCAACGGTTCAAGTGTTTCGGTAAGCTCATAAAAAGTGTTGGAATTGGCCCCGTTTGCTTCCGTTAATTCCGTACCGTTGGTGCCAGCAAGCTCACCGGCTACCCGAATACGGGCATTGCCCCCGAGCTTAGATTTTATTTTAAGTTCGGTCACTGCCCCCTCTTCCCATTTCAGGAATTCTATGACAAAACCGCCGCGTGCCCGCAGCCCGCTGATGCTGCCGTTTTCCCACTCATCGGGCAAGGCCGGCAGCAGGTGAATGGCTCCATCGTGGCTCTGCATCAACATTTCGGCAATTCCGGCCGTACAACCAAAGTTCCCGTCAATCTGGAACGGAGGATGCGCATCAAACAGGTTGGGATAGGTTCCACCGCCGCCCGGGTTCCGATCCGATCCCACTGGCGCCAGCTGATCTTCAATTAATTTCAGGGCGTGATTCCCATCCAGCAGCCGCGCCCAGAAGTTTACCTTCCAGCCCATTGACCAGCCGGTGGATACATCGCCCCGATATTCGAGGGACGTTCGAGCTGCATCAAAAAGTTTGGGCGTACGGTGAGGAGAAATCTGAGCAGCAGGGTGCAATCCAAACAGATGCGAGACATGCCGGTGCTTGTCCTCGGGACTGTCAAGATCTTCCATCCACTCCTGCAACTGTCCATACCGGCCAATCTGCATGGGCGGAAGCTTCGCCCGTTTTTGCTTTAATGTGGATATAAATTCTTGGTCTTTTTCTAACGCCTCCGCGGCTTTAATGGTATTGGTAAAAAGTTCAAATAGCAGTTGATTATCCATCGTTGTTCCCGCCGCTATGGACACATCGGGCCGGCTTTGTGGTGCATTTTCCGGGGAATTACTCGGCGCCACCACCAGCCAGCCATGGGTAGGCTCTTCCACCAAGAAATCCACATAGAATTCAGCGGCACCTTTCAGGATAGGATACACCTCTTGCAGATATTCTTTGTCTCCTGAGTAGAGGTATTTCTCCCACAATTGGTGCGTCAGCCAGGCACCGCCCATCGGCCACATGCCCCAAAACACGCCATCAACTGGACCAGTAATCCGCCAAATGTCGGTGTTATGGTGAGTAACCCACCCATCAGCGCCATACATCACACGGGCGGTCTCACGACCGGTTTCCGACAGCTCTTTTACCATCTGTATTAATGGCTGGTGCATTTCCGAGAGGTCGGTCAGCTGGGCCGGCCAGTAGTTCATTTCAGCATTTATGTTAAGCGTGTATTTGCTATCCCAGGCCGGCTGCATATCCTTATTCCATATCCCCTGCAGGTTAGCTGGCTGGGTACCGGGACGAGAACTCGAAATGAGCAGATAGCGACCAAATTGGAAATACAGCTCTACCAATTGCGGATCGGCGCCGCGGGCAAAATCGGCGATCCGCTCGTCGGTGGTTTTTTGGGCTTCATCCGTAATTCCCAGGTCCAGATTCACCCGGTTAAAATAGGTTTTATAGTCAGTTTTATGAGCCTCCAATATCTCACTATAAGATTTTTTTTCAGCTTGATCCAAATAGTTTCTGGCTCGCTTTATTTCATTTGCACTTATATCATCATACTTCTTGAAATTGCTGGCAATGGAGATGCGAATCGTAACCTCATTGGCATTGCTCACTTCTACTGTTGAATCGGTGGCTGATACCGTTCCCCCATCAGCTTCAACATCAGTGATCGATTGAAACCGGACTTTCCCGGGAATGCCCTCGTGATCGCCTGCTTTCCCCGAAAGAATGAGTTCGTTATTCTTGGTGAAAACTGTTGACTGCTGCGGACTTTCCATAGCGGCGGAAAATGTGATAGAACTCGGCTCGGTTGCGGAGAGCTTCATAATGGTAACCTGGTCGGGCGCCGAAGAAAAAATGGTGCGAGTATATTCTACATCATCGACTGTATATTTGGTGGTGGCCACTGCGTTTTCCAGGTCCAGATCGCGATAATATTGCTGAACATTTTCATGCCCCGGAAAAAATAATACCAGATCGCCAACTGTTTGATAGGGCATGCCGTACGGGCTGCTGAAAAACGTTTCTCCTGCCAGTTCCTGGGCTTCGGCATGCTGCCCGTCAAAAATAAGCTGGCGGACTTTGGGCAGGGCCTGCCGCGCAGCCGGACTGTCATTACGATACGGGCTTCCGGCCCAGACCGTATTTTCATTTAGCTGGATGCGTTCCCGGCCGGGATTTCCATATACCATAGCTCCAAGCCGGCCATTACCTACAGGCAGGGCGCGCACCCACTCATCGCCGGCCGGCTCATCATACCAAAGGGAAAGCGCATCATTCGGTTGGCTTTTTCCTACTTTGCACATTATTAATAATACTGAAAGAACACACAAAAAAAGTTGTATTGATTTCATTTTAAATCTCTTAATCCTGTTAGTGAAAATTCTAACCGATGGTTTTGGATCTGTTCTTGCTTTATAAGTAGACCATGATGAAATTTCATTTATTTCCAGAATTTGGTTCTTTAATTGCAATCTTATAATCCCATTTTCCAGACCGAAGAGGCAACCTTTGGGTGCTTCCTCCGGGCCATCGTATCGCAATAGCTACTGGTTGGACGTCTTCCTGGTATCCCATCACTTGCACTGTACTGTTCTGTGACTAATAGCCCGACCCCGCCTGAATTGTCCGCACCGACCCCTTTTGACCGTCTTCATACACCAGCCGGATACTGGACCCAATGGCATTGCGGTTGTCCGCTGGCCCCACCAACCGAATCCGAAACCCACGCTTATCCGTCTGGTTCTTATAGAGTTTGGTACGGTTCCCGTTCTGAGTAATAACCAAGTCCACCCGTCCGTCGGCGTTAAAATCGCCCAGTGCTGCTCCCCGTTGCTCTCCATAAACCTTAACCCCGCTGTGTTGCCCCGGTATAGCTGTAAAATACCCATTGCCATCACCCTTAAGCCATAATCCTCGTCCACCGTCCAACCGCATATCACCTGGAGGTAAATCAAAAAAATTCTGACCGATAAAAATATCTTCATTCCCGTCGTTATTATAATCACCTATACTTACATCAAATCCTGCCGTCAACTGAGCTCTGTCAGGTAATGGTCGAGGCACAAATCCTTGCTCGGCTTTATTGATAAAGACCGTGCTCTTCAGAGTATTTATTTCTTTATAGGGAATAATATCTATCATGGAACCAAGAATTTCGTATAATGAAGATTCAGCATACTCTTTGTATGTGCGAAGATTTACATGCATCGGTCTAAAACCGGAATAAAATCTCAGCTGCCTGATAGGGACATACGTTTCCATTTCAGTATTATAATTAGCCTGAATAATATCGGTCGAACTATCACCATCGAGGTTTCCATAATACATACGCAAAGGATAATTCTCTGCAAGCTGATATCGGCTATTGGTCCCCCAGTTAGTAGCCACAATATCCGACCTGCCATCCCCATTAAAATCGCCGGTGGCTATTCCATTCCACCAGCCCGGGTATTTGTCAAGCCCCACTTGGTTGGTCACATCCTGAAAGCGGCCCCGATCGTTTTCGAACAGTTTCAAGCTCCCCCACTCGGTACTGAGCAGCAGGTCCGGCCAGTCATCATTGTTATAATCGGTAAAGACAGCGCCTGTTATCATCCCGATATCCTGTAACAACGTGGTATTGACTTTATCCGGGACGAATTGTCCATCTTCATTTTCATATAAAGCCGAACTTGCAGATTTGGGATAGTTGCCCGGCAAAACCCGTCCGCCTATAAACAGATCAATGGTTCCATCCCCGTTATAATCAGCTGCGGCCAGAGGCCCGGTGCTTGAACCCGTACCCGGTAATTGCTGTGTTTGCACTACCTGCCCATCACGAATCATATAATGATAAGCCGAAGGTCCGCCCGGGGTAGACTGTTCGTAGTCTGACCGTCCCACTACTATGTTCATACTCTCGTCCGTCTGCCAGCCAACTACCGCGGTTTGATCGCCACGAGGAATCACCTCCATACCGGGAATCGTTTCTCTGCGGAATTGTCCCTGCCCCTCATTACTAAATGCCACCAACTGCCCGTCCTTACCGGAGGTTTGAACCAGATCCGTGCGGTCATCGCCGTTGTAATCAAGCCACGCAACTCCGGGGCCAAGCTGGCTTAGCATTAAAGGGATAAATCGTTGTCGTTGATAATCTTTATAATCATTCTCCGGGTCTGTATAATTAATGCTTCCGGATATCTCTTTAAATACTGGTTGCGGAGGCTTTGGCTGGCTGGCCGTATCCGGTCGAGTGGCAATACTATCCTGATAGATTTCATAAATCCGGTTTGCCTGTACACTGTCGATAGTACTTTTTGTGCCATTCGGCCACGTAATATTTAATTCCTGTTTATAATTACTGTTATTTACAGCAAACATTAACTGGGGATCTGAGCCCGACATATAATCTCCACCAGAAACAATTTGTTTTTGTTGCAACTGTTCTCCGCCTTGCAATGTCACCCGCGCGCCGATGGCCTGCGTATTAGGGGAGGAACCAATAAGGCGAACGGCAATACGGGGAGCTCCGCTTGTATTTTTATAAACGCCCGCCTCTTGATTCATCCGGTTCGATACCATATCCAGCGCGCCGTCCCCATTAAAGTCGGCAATAGCCAACCCGTGCGATACATCCTCCTGAGTAAAACCCCACGACTGGCTAACATCGGTAAATTTTAGATCTCCCTCATTTTTATAAATCCTGTTCGGGAGATTCAGAGGCGGATAAAGAAGCTGCCCCCTTCGATATCGTTCAAGGTTATTGGGCTCCTCTTTACTACGGCGACTTAAACGCGCATTGGTATCCAGATCCTGCGCATCATATTCATACCCGGTATTAATTAACAAATCCTGATGGCCATCCAAATTCACATCCATAAACGCCGTAGCCCATGACCATCCGCTGGCTTCTACTCCACTGTGATTTGCAATTTCAGCGAAACTATTATCTCCGCGGTTAAGATACAGGGTATTTTGGGTATATTGAGGTAGATTTCGAATTTCTCCCACCTCAACCCGAAAAGGATCCATATTTTTGATTTGTCGAAGACGACGACTATGGTCGGGGCTTAACATATCCGATACAAAAAAATCGGAGTGCCCATCATTATTGATATCCCCGACGGCCACGCCCATCGCCGAAATGCTCATATGCCGGTATTTCAACGGATCGATCTTTTTAAATATGCCCTCTCCCTGATTGATCCAGAACTGATCCAGCGTCCAATAATCATTGCACACATAAAGATCCGGAAGGCCATTTCCATTAATATCTTCAAACCGCGCCGTAAGCCCCCATCCTTGTCCCACGCCGGACGGTTTACCATTTTCATCCAGGAAGTGATTCTTTAAGTTTGTAACTTTTTCAAAACCTTTCCAGCTATTGCCAATTCCATTATTTATATATAATTCATCTCTGGTGCCAATTTCTCGGAGTGTTGGCCCCTTAATACTTTGGATATTGGTATAATACTTTTGAAATTCTTTTGTTATTTCATACCGATTGCCTTTTCGTACCGCAACATTACTCCCGGAACGCTCCCGGGGGGTATATAGATCTCTTACTCTTTTGTTGTTATAATGTGTCACATACAGATCCAGATCGCCATCTCCGTCAATATCAGCCAAGCTCATCGTAGTTCCCCCTACCGCCGTTGAATCCAGCCCGCTTTGTTGAGCCCGTGTGAAGGAACCTTTCCCATCATTCAGAAACAGAATTGTTCCCTGATGATAGGTAGTGACCAACAGATCCAAATCCCCGTCCCCATCGACATCAGCCATGACCGTACCAGCAGACTTATAACCCGGCATATCCACACCGGCTGATTTTGTGATATTCTTGAAACGAAACCCTCTCTCATTCAAATACAGCTTATTAGGGCCATCTATTTGAGTAAAATACAGGTCTGCCCACCCATCTCCATCGACATCTCCGGCGGCAACACCTGATCCGTTAAGCAGTACACGATTTCTGATATAACTTTCTTCTGCGAGATAATTTTGAAAGGTAATTCCGGTGTCATCCGGTGATAATTGCTTAAATCCAGTTTTCTCCTGTGAGGGCAACGCCAACTTTGCCCATCGATAGCTATTTTCCATGTTCCAGATTAGTTCGGTTTTACGCGCTTCCGGCGAACAGCTTACAAACAGTGGAAGCAAAAAAAGTAGGCTGGAAAAACTTATAAGCTTCATCCATGGTTTGGTTTAATCCAAAAAAGATTTAGATAATCATGCTTTGTTTATCAAGGGGCGATAAATTCTTGTGCTAAGAATAAGATATTACTGATCTTGACCTTATTCTCACATTTTGGCACATCCTCCTGCCCCCGATAAGTATCATACAGACGCATTATGTAGTTAAAGCTAATTTTTAAAAAATAATAGTCATTCAGTTCTGAGCAATGAAACGGAACATAGGTATGATAAATCCATCTCCCCTACTCACGGAAAAATTACCGTGAGTAGAGGGGACAGACCCTGTGGAATTGAGCTTCTACCCAGTGGAACCAATATTCCACTGGGGCCATACCACAAGGGCGGGGATATATATGCCCCAACCTCTGAAATTGAACTTCTAACTGTTTTCCAACCGCTCCACGTGTTCATCCTAATTAACTTAGTTATCACTGCCAAAGGTCCCCATCAGTGCCTCAGAAAAACCCGCGTAAGCTCTTTTCCGGTTATAGTCCAGCGTCCACAGGCCTATGGGCTCGCCGGCTCTCCATGAAGAACCTTCGGGACTATCGAGCGGACTCCAGACAGTGATACCATAGCGCTGGTCTTCAGGAATAATTTCAAAGTATTGCTCTACAACATATTTATACATTTCAGATTGCTGTTTGTAGAGCTCGGGTGTAGCATCATTGGTACTAACACCACCAAGTCCGATATCCAATTCAGATACTTTTACAAATTTACCCGTTTCTGCCAATAATTCGAACATCTCAACAATATTCTGCTTGTCGGAATTGATACTAATATGCATTTGTGTGCCAATGCCATCCACTGTTACACCGTTATTTTCAATGTACTCCATATAATCTATGAGACCACGACATTTATCCAGATTGTATTCCAGGTTATAATCGTTTATAAATAACAGGTCATTTTCATCTCCATATTCTCTGGCTAATTTAAAAGCTTGCACACCATAATCTTTACCTAAATAATCTTGCCAATAAAATTCATCGGAACTCAGTTCACTGCCTTCACCGGTTTTTAATTCATGTGGGTTGCCGTCGGACATCGGCTCGTTTACCACGTCCCAAGCAGTAACCTGCTCATTTGAGACCCCCATGATGCCTGAAATCCATCTTTCCAGCTCCCCGGAAAGAATATTTTCCTTCTCTTCAGGTGTTTTTTCAACATATCTATTACCCCCATCCTCATTATACTTACTTATCTCTATGTTATCGAAGTAGTAACTGGTAGCCGTATTACCAAGATTAAAAGCTATCGTTCCAGCTCCCACCGTATTTTCACCGATAGTAATTTGTGTGGTATAGGTAGTCCATTCAGGCGTAGCCGTAACCTGCCCGAAAAAATCATAATGCAGGTATCCGTAAGGCTCAGTTTGGGCTTGTGTTGCAAAAGTGGCTTCTGTGCCTGCACGTACATCCATGCTAAGCTCATACTGCTCACCAACTTCCGTTTGGGGAGAAAATGTTACAAAAAACTGACTGCCGTAATCATTTTCGCGAACCTCTTCATTAGTAACTATTAAGGCCCGGCCTTCGCCATTAGCACCCTCTCCATCAGCTGTAAAGGACATAATGGCATTTTCGTTTGACTGATAGTTTGAGGCATCATCTGTTTCAAAGTCAGCACTGCTAATCACATCCCATGTTGGTCCCTCCGATTCTTCTAATGTCGGTGCGATGGTACTATTCAGATATTCTGCATTTTGATTGGCATGCCACGCAAGTGTATGGCCATAGACTAAAATGCCAGCTTCTTCAGCAGCAGAAAGAAAATCAGTCACCGGCTCTAACGCCAAACCACCGTCCGATTGGACCACAGCCCCATGCTTCATACCATAACCGGTCGTGACTTCCTGAAAATTGCTGTTTACGAGCCGATACACCACCCCTTGCTCATTATATTCGGAAAGAGAAACACCTGCTCCCAGCGTAAAATTAGAATTCACACTATCAATATATGTTTTCAGGGGGCTATAGTTAGTATTTAATGAATCCTGTACCGCAACACTTTGTGGCTTCTCCATAGTAAAGTTAGATGGATTATCTTTAGTACAAGAAGCTAAAAGTGCTAAAGCCGTTAGATAGAATCCTATGTTATATAAATATTTCATAACGTTTCTTCTGCTGTCAATTAATATGAATATCTACGGTAGCACCGGAGTGAACGTTTCCATGCCGACTCCACGATCACGTAATACCAATGTATCAGCCGTTTCAACATGTATCTCATTATGATCAATCTCATAATCAAGATAGACTGCATTCCGACTTTCATCGCCCCAGCTTTCTTCAGATTCACTTTTATGCACAAAGGTACCACCACCGGTAGCTGTGTAATTCGTTGCACTTGCATTCTCTGAAACCGTGATAGTACCTGAATCATCGAATTCGAGTAAAAGTGTCAAATTTCTGTCTTGGCCCTGGCCATCAGTAACGGTTACAGGAAATTCTATTTCCGTTAAAGAATGCGTGTTTAATTCAACTACTTCATCTTTTACGATGTAGTCTGCATGCCTGGTAGCAGTGGTATCCAATGTGCTATTTCCACCTTGTCCGGTGACAACATCCTCACCCCTGCGTAGGTAAAATCCATCCAGACGGTTTATATACTTTACGGCATAAAAGGTGAAATCCTTGGGGAGTGCATCCCAATCCGATGCGACTCCTCGTCGGGGGTTACTAACCGCACCTTTTGGAACACCTGATAAAATAGTATCAGCATTGGCAACACCGGTCATTCGCATAGGCAGTACATAGGTATTATTAATGGCATCGGGGTCTTGAAAAAAGGCATCTGTAAGCTGTATGGTTATTCCTCCGGCCAATTCTCCGCTGGGGATAACTAATTGATCAGACTCTCCGGTAAAATGGTAATAATTCTCCGGCAGAGGCTGAATCGGATCTCCGTTCCCATCGAACTGGAAGCCATCAAGCAGCGACTCATCTATTTCAAAGTCAACCATCACACGGTTTTCGTTTTCATAGACTCCCGCTGTAGTAGCCATGACTTTGAATTGATGATTATTGTCCAACTCGTTGTTAAATTTATGTTCCCCCAAAATGATGGTCCGTACCGGATACTGGTAGGCAAAATAGACCGACTGGTATTCATAGTCTGGGAAATTCCAGCTCTCATTTTGACAGGATGCCAACGTCAAGAGGGCTGATACAATTAAAAATGTGGTAAAAAGACTCTTCTTTTTCATCTTTCCCAATCTTTTGATTAAAAAATTATTAAATAACATGCTATACCTACTACCATCCAAAGTTTTGTTGCAAATTAAATTTTAAAACTTCGTTATATGGAACCGGCCCATAGCGCATATAGTCTTCATAATCTCTGCTCTCAACGTTGATTATGTTATGATTTCCGTTTTCAATGCTGACCCCATCAGCAGTCTCTGTCAGATCCATATTCCATCGACGTA
>DATGUX010000458.1:0-4408 GCA_035300985.1 Fodinibius sp. | reverse complement strand
AGTTAGAGCGCTTATTGAAAATGAAGGGTATTTTATTCTAAAGCTGAAGCTTGGAGCCCCAGGTTCCCAGCAAGAAATGCTTGAAAAGGATAAAGCACGCTTGGAACAGATTCATCAGGCCATCGGTGATAAAGAAGTTCTATATACGGATAACGGTAAGTTGCCCTACTATTTTGATGCCAACGGCCGGTACCAGAGCAAAGAAACACTTACGAAGCTCCTTGATCATGCTCAAGAAATTGGAGCTTTTGAGCAGATCCTGTTGGTCGAAGAACCATTTCCAGAAGGCTATAAGGTAAATGTGGAGGACCCGGGTGTCCGTGTGGCAGCCGACGAGAGTGCGCATACGCCCGGAAATGTGAGAGAACGTATTGATATGGGTTATGGAGCTATTGCACTAAAACCTGTGGCCAAGACGCTCAGTATGACCCTGAGGATGGCTCGGGAGGCTTATGAACAAGAGATACCCTGTTTCTGCGCCGACCTTACGGTAAACCCGGTGCTGGTTGAATGGAATAAAAATGTGGCTGCCAGACTTCCGCCATTGCCGGGTATTAATGTTGGTTTGCTTGAAACGAATGGCCATCAAAATTATAAAAACTGGAACCAAATGGAAAGCTACCATCCGCAATCCAAGGCGCTGTGGACCCAATCATCCAATGGCATCTTTAAATTAGATGAAAGTTTTTATGAGCATAGTGGGGGAATATTCCAGGACTCGCCACATTATTTGTCGGTGGTTGAGGAGCAAGTAGAATGATAACGGTAGTTTGGTTAGCATCAATAGACTCCAACATATTTTACTAAAGGATTATTAACTGAATTAAAAAATAGTGACCGTTTAGAAATCGACAAGAATATTATGGCGAATGATAAAAAAATGCCTAAAAACGACGACGCAAGTTTTGATAAAGAGGCCCGAATGCTCCGGGATGCTCAGGGCAAGGGATGGCTGGTCAAGTTAAAAACGTATTTCAAGTTATCCGGTCCTGGCTGGCTTCAAAGTGCCATAACATTGGGAAGCGGATCCATGGCAAGCAGTCTCTATTTGGGAGTCCTAACGGGATACAGTATGCTGTGGCTACAGCCCATTGCAATGTTGCTGGGGATCATTATGCTCAGTGCACTGGGTTACGTGACGCTCGCCACCAATCAACGTCCTTTTTATGCCATTAATGAACATATTAATCCCATATTGGGTTGGAGTTGGGCCCTTGGGGCAATGTTAGCCAGTATCGTTTGGGCTATGCCACAATTTGCCTTGGCCAGCGCGGTGCTTCAACAGAATTTATTTCCCAGTCTTCTGGGGCCCGACAGTGTTTTCGGGGAGCTTGGGAGCACTTTGGTGGTATCGGTGTTGCTATTAGGGGTTACGATTGGTGTTACCTGGAGCTATGGCAAAGGCAGTCGCGGGGTCAGGATCTACGAGATGCTTCTTAAAGGCTTGGTTGGATTGGTGGTTCTTTCATTCTTTGGAGTAGTTATACGTTTAATGTTTGTGACCGGTACGCTGAACTGGGAGGAAATATTTGTTGGTTTCATCCCCGATTTTAGCCTGATCTTCAGACCTGCTGATGGTTTTAAACCGCTTTTAAGCCAGCTCTCCGAAACGTCAGCCCGGTACTGGTCGAATCTTATTGTCGGACGGCAACAAGAGGTGATGGCTGCGGCGCTGTCCAGCGCCGTAGGCATTAATATGACTTTTCTTTTTGCTTATTCTATGCTGCGCCGTAAATGGGGGTCAGAGTATCAGGGTATGATGAAATTCGATCTGGCTACCGGTATGCTGATCCCGTTTATGTTGGCAACAAGTTGCGTCATTATTTCATCGGCCAGTCAGTTTCATACGGTGCCTCAACCAGGATTTTTAGAACAAAACGAAGCTCAATGGGAGCCTCCGGCGAGCCATGCCAAGCAGTATAACAGGCTCCTGGAGGGGCGTATTGGCTTTGAGTTTGCCAACGAAAAACTATCGGAAGCACAGATTGCAACCCATATTGCAAATCTCGGGGAGAACGACCGCCGAATGGCTGCCATCTTAATAACCCGGGATGCTTTTGATCTGGCCGCCTCCCTTCAACCGCTGCTCGGTGGATTGTTCAGTAATATTATTTTTGGAATAGGGGTATTGGGTATGGCCTTGTCCAGTATTTCATTGATGATGGTTATAAGCGGTTTGGTTCTGTGTGAGCTTGTGGAGGAATCGTATAGCGATCGGTATTTTAGGATTGGAATATTATTCCCGAGCATCGCAGTGTTGGGGATCTTTTTCTGGGATCAAGCGCTTTTCTGGCTGGCTATCCCCACGTCGGTAGTCACTCTTTTGATTCTACCGCTGGCGTATGTAGCGTTTTTATTAATGCTTAATAATAAAGCAATCATGGGAGAACATATGCCCCGGGGCAAGCGGCGAGTGGCCTGGAATGTGCTTATGGTTCTGTCCATTTTGTTGATAGGTGCTACAAGCTTTTATATGCTATGGAACTATAGTGGAATATGGGGAATGGGCGCTTTTGGATTATTCCTTCTGAGTATAGTGGGATACGAATGGGCCAAACGCAGGAATAAAAATAACTCATTCGTGAGGTAGGAAATTTAAGCCCCTAATACTGTATCCCAATAAAATATTATTTTAACCAATTATTTATGACAATGAAATCCAATAGCTCAAGCAAAAAAACCATTTGGCTTTATATTCTTGCCCCCTTGGGAGAATGCTATTTGGTGGTCTCATTATTATTTGTTTTCCTAACAGCTTTTAACGGTCTGTGCCAGGCACAGGATTATGCCGTAACCGTATCGGCTGGTGGATTTGATCGGCTTGAAACCGTGATCTCGGTCACCTTTCCAAAACCGGTTAAACCAGGGGTTTACCAGCTGACCAATCAAACGGGTGATAAAACACCGATACAAGTAAACGAGTATAATACCGGCTGGTTTATTGTGGATAAATTACCGGCAGGTGCCTCTAAAACGTACACCTTTGCGCCCGAGACTTCCGCCATTTCTGTCCAAAATACCGGCATTACCTACAATTTTGATCAAAATATCGTGACTTTTCAGAAAGAAGGGGCATCAGTATTCTCATACTACTACCGGTTCAATAACCCACCCAAAGAGTTAGGCCCTATTTACAAACGGGCGGGCTACATCCATCCGCTGTTTTCCCCCGACGGAGTGCCGCTGACCAATCATCTGGATTTTAAAATGCATTCTCATCATTATGGAATATGGGCGGCGTGGACGCATACCAAATTTCAGGGCCGAACGCCCGATTTTTGGAATATTCAGGATGGGTCGGCGCGGGTTGAACACGCCGATTCCCTGCAAAAGATATGGCAAGGGCCGGTTTACGGTGGATTAAAAGCCAAAAATCATTATGTTGATCTCTCGAGTTCGGCTCCGGTTATTGCCTTAAATGAAGAGTGGGTCACAAGAGTTTATAACACCTCTTCCCTTAAGGGGCGGGAGTATAACTTCCTGGATCTCAAGCTAACGCATACTACCAACACGGCCCAGCCGCTGAAGTTGCCCGAATATCGTTATGGGGGATTGGCCTTTCGGGGACATCAGCAGTGGGATAATCCGAAAAATGTATCTTTTTTAACCTCCGAAGGTTATAATCGTAAGAACGGGAATAAAACCCGGGCCCGCTGGGTGCATATCGGCGGAACGGTTAACGGCAAGCAGGTAGGCGTAGCCATCCTGGGGCATCCGGACAATTTTCGGGCCCCTCAGCCGGTACGTATTAATCCGGAAACACCGTATATAGTTTTTGCACCCATGCAGCTGGGCAATATGGTAATAAAACCTGGCTCACCCTATGTGATGCGCTACCGGTTTGTGACTTATGACGGCAAACCTGATGTCGGACGACTCAACCAGTTGTGGGACGATTATGCCTACCCGGTGGGAGTAACCGTTCATAAAAAATAGAATCAAAGATTTATTTAGCATCAAAATTCATGATTTCAAAATCCGTTAGCAATATCTGTTTGTTAAAAAAAAATCTCCTTTTTGGTATGGCCGCAGCTGTCTTGTTTATAGCTTCGGGCTGCCAAAATAAAGAGATGTCGCCGCCTTTAACCAAACAAGATTTTAATCCTGACAGTATCGCCTCTTTTGTAGAGTCCCGGTTTCCTTTTATTACCACCTCGGTGGATGCGCGGGAGCTCGGCGCGGGCTTTCCGGATGATAACATTACGCCCCGTTGCCTGGCCATCAAGCTGGGCAATGAAGCTTACACCTGTTTTGATACCGATATGCTGCGCTGGTCGGTAGCCTGGACCGGTGATTTTTTGCCGATGGTGACAATGGCGCAAATTTCATATCGCGACTTTCATAACAAAGATAATGAAATTCCGATGATTGCCGGAAAGCCGGAAATTGCCACTGGGCTTTATCCCGG
>DATGUX010000457.1:0-2476 GCA_035300985.1 Fodinibius sp. | reverse complement strand
GGCAGTAACATTCTTCAAATGATTCTGTTTATTAGAAACATCGGACTGTGGTTCCATTAGATGAACATAAGCCAGGTCAAAGTCATTGAGTTTGTACATCAGATAAGTGTAGGTATGCTTCGGATTGGAATCCGAAATACCTTTGCTGGTACCGCTGGGAGAAAATCGAATGCCCGTTTTCTCGCTTCCAATCTCATCGCCGACAGCTGTCAGTACCTCCAGGACAAATCGCGAACGGTTTTCAACGCTGCCTCCGTAGCGGTCATCTCGTTTATTGGCCCCGTCTTTAATAAATTGCTCAATCAGGTAGCCGTTGGCCCCATGTATCTCAACGCCGTCGAAACCCGCTGCTATAGCGTTGCACGCGGCTTGCCGGTAGTCGTCAACAATCCCGGGGATTTCATCCGTTTCCAGGGCGCGTGGTGTAACCAGCTCCTCCATGCCATCGGGGGTAAATATTTGTCCTTCGGCCTTTAGCGCAGAGGGAGCTACCGGCTTTTTACCGTTATGATATCTCGGCAGTGACACACGGCCCACATGCCAAAGTTGGGCAAAAATACGCCCTCCGGCTTCATGAACAGCCTCGGTCACCTTTTTCCAACCTTCAATTTGGTCATCTGAATAAATACCCGGAGTGTGGGGATATCCAACTCCCTGGGGAGATATTTGAGTGCCTTCCGAAATAATAAGACCTGCAGAGGCCCGTTGGCGATAATATTTAGCGTTTAGCTTGGTTGGAACGTTGTCTTCGCCGGCACGGCTGCGCGTGAGCGGAGCCATAATTACGCGGTTGGGAAGCTCAAGGTCATTCAAATGGTATGGTGCCAATAATGGATTCTGAGAATTGTTATTCATAAAACTTGCTGAGTATTAAAAAACAGTAATAAAATATTAAATGGAGCAGAGAGAATCATTTATGATCTATAGCAGCAGCTTATTTAATGCCATACACCGGAACAACAGCTCCACTGACAACTTCGTTAGCAGGTGATGCCAAATGTAATATTTGCCGGGCCACTTGCTCCGGTTTTTGCCACTGATCAAAGTCAGCATCGGGCATGGAAGCTCGATTTTGTGGAGTATCAAAAATGGAAGGAGCTATGGCGTTGACCAGAATGCTATCATTGGCTACTTCTTCGGCCAGTGATTGGGTCAGTGCCAAAACACCTGCTTTGGATACCGCATAGGCGCTCATATTCTTGCCCTGGCGCGGCTCAAGAGCAGGGCGGGCTGCTACATTTACGATTCTGCCCGTGTTGTAATCCGATTTGCGCATCCATTGTATAGCTGCACGGCAGCTATTATAACAGCTAAGGGTATTGAGCTTAAACTGATGCATAAAAGCAGCGGCATCGGCATCTTCAATAGTGCCCGTACCAAATCCACCGGCCGTATGGATGGAAGCCCAAAGCGGTCCTTGCTCGGATATAGCCTGGGCAAAAAACTGCTGCGTATCATTTTCGTCGGTAAGATCAACCTCAGGCTGCAGGAAGCAATTTTCGTGCTCGGCGTACTTAAAGTCGTGCGTATTCAAACTGCTGTGTGATGGAATACTGCATTTGGCTCCGGCCTCAAGCAAGGCTGCGGTTACAGCTGTGCCTAAGGCTCCGGTTCCGCCGGTTATTATTATGTGGCCTTTGTTAAAATCAAAATCCATATGGTACGCTATTGTTTGATACTGCCAATTTTAAACGTTCACGGCGACATCATATTATTAAATATATCGGATAGTTATAACTGTCATTGGCAGCAGATAATTCATATTTTATCGGGATAGCAAAAAAATATTTTAATCGTACTAAAAAGAATGTTTTCAGGCATGAATGTCTTTGCAATTATCATACTGGTCACTTTAGCCGTTGATTTCATCCTCAACCTGACAGCTGACTATTATAACCTCCAGTCGCTTGATCAGAGGCTGCCCCGGGAGTTTAATGACGTTTATGATAACGAAAGTTATAGTAAATCCCAGCGATACACCAAGGCACGCACAAAATTTGGTATTCTAAGCTCGGCTTTTAACCTTCTGTTATTGCTTGTATTCTGGTTTGCCGGCGGATTTAGCTGGCTGGATGAGATTGTCCGCAGCTGGGAGCTGGGCATTATTTGGACCGGCCTTGCTTATATAGGACTTCTTATTTTGGGCAAAAGCGTGTTGTCTCTGCTTTTCAGTCTCTACTCCACTTTTGTGATTGAAGAGCGTTTCGGCTTTAATAAAACCACTCCAAAGACTTTTGTACTGGACTTATTAAAAGGATTAGGTCTCGGCATTCTGCTGGGCGGACCGCTACTGGCCGGTATCCTGGCTTTTTTCAACTTCATAGATCACTACGCATGGCTGTACGCCTGGGGTGCTGTCACTGCATTCACCTTGATTATACAGTTTATAGCCCCGCGCTGGATTATGCCGATATTCAACACCTTTGAGCCTCTGGAAGAAGGGGAACTGCGTCAAAAGATTCGCAGTTATGCTGAA
>DATGUX010000456.1:0-4878 GCA_035300985.1 Fodinibius sp. | reverse complement strand
CCATTCCAGCGACAGGTCCGTTGATGCATACTCATCCTCCCAGATGCTGTCATCAAAGGCATCCCACCAGTATGCAAAGAGCGAGGGTGCAATGTTATCACCTTTATTATTGAGATCCCAGGATTTAAGCTCATCCAGAGCTTGCTGCCCGGTTTTAGATAAGCTATCGGGCCGCAAGTGGTTTAGCATAAGCGGTAATATGGTTTTCGCGTGATAGCTGAAGTTATCCATCTGCAGCTGCTGCATATCTTTTGGTGTGATATCATCCATAGCGGCCAGCCGGTCGTTGATGCGCCGGCCTCGCTCATAAGGGGCAAAATCGTCATCCAGGTAGTAAGGGTAGGAAGAATCGGTGGGATCCTGATTGGCCGAGCTCACAAAGCCACGCTCAGGATTTTTTATAAATGGAATCTGCTCGAAGGGAATCCAGCCCTGCCAGTCGTATAGTGGATTGGAGCCGTCGCTGATAAAGCGGCCCTGTTCCACCCACTTTAGCGGATATTTACCGGCCACGGTAAGGGCAATATCCGCACTGTCGGCAAAAACCCAGTTCTGGGCGGGACTTTGGAAGTTGCTGAGTGCCTGTCGGTAATCGCCAAAATTTTCGGCCTTATTGATCTCAAGAAAGTACCGGAGCTCATTCGATTTTTCATGGGCAACCCACCGCATAGCATGGCCAACGGGAATTCCGGAACGCATCGGTTTTTCACCAGCGGTTTGGGTTACAGGTCCGTGGTGTGTGTACGTTACGGTATCCACTACGGTTGCCTGGCCCTTGACCCTGATCTTTTCTATTCTCTTTTCAGTTGTCTGCCAATGGTCGTCATACCAATATTCCGAAAGGGTAGAGTCGCGAAATGAAATTTCGTACCAGTCCCACACGTCGGCACCCACATTGGTGGTGCCCCAGGCCGCATCTTCATTAAAGCCGATGATCACGGCCGGTGCGCCGGGCAGCGAAACGCCCATTACATTTTGCGTTGGACTATGCAGCTGCAGCGCATACCAGATGGAAGGCAGCGTCATATTCAGGTGCGGATCGTTGGCCAGAATGGGATAACTGCTGGCCGTTTTATCTCCGCTGACGGCCCAGTTGTTGCTGCCGTTGTGTGGATTCGATTGAAAGGGACGGATGCTGTCGACAATAGCCGGGATAAAGGTGGAATCCGGCTTTTGAAGGGGAAGCGGATCGAAGGTCCATTCCTTAGAGGCAGGAATAATCGGGTCGTTCAGCTCGGGCTTTAGATCCAGCACTTTTTGGATAAACTCATCTCCGAAAAAGGCACGCGTATTGCTCATGCGCAGGTCGTCGTTACTGCTGGAGAGGGTATAAGCAAGATATTTGAGCAGCAGAGCTGTTTTGAGAGGAGACCATTTTTCCGGAGCGTAATTGAGAATTTTATATTCCAGCGGATAGCCGGCCGGATCCAGCTGGCTGATCCACGCATTGACGCCGCGTGCATAGGATTTGGCGGCGGCAGCCGTTTGTGGATTGTCAAGCAGCGCTTTTAGGGCTCGTTCGGCAGCATAGGTCATGCCGATACGCCGCTGATACCGATCAAATTCCAGTGTACGAGCCCCTAAAACTTCCGACAGGCGTCCAGCCGCGGCGCGGGTCTGAAACTCCATCTGCCAGAGGCGGTCGCGGGCCGTAATATAGCCCTGCGCGAAATAAAGGTCCCGGTCGTTTTGGGCAAAGATATGCGGAATCTGATATTCATCGAAGTAAATGCTAACCGAATCTGACAGAGATTCTTGAGGAAGTGAAATCTGTTGGTCTGTTTGCTTGCCGGTAACAGCATTGGCCCAAAAACCCGATGATGGATTCAAAAAAGGGCCCAGCGGTGGTGCCGGTCCTATTGGGATTGACAGCAGAATGAAAAAAGCCACCGTTATTGCGGCTGAAATAAAAAATTGAATTAAATTTTTACCCACAAACCTGCTTTTTTATTTTTCTTAACGTCCCGTCCGGGGCCGATTGAAGAAAATTATATTTAGGTATTACAGAGTATAATCAAGTTCATAGAAGTGTTTACCTTCTTCTTGAACTATATTCATTGTGCCGGAAATACCCCTCAGCTCTCCGCTTCCGGAGCCTTCTAAAACAGTAATGTCCAGAGATTGAGACTCCGCATTCATAGAGCCACGATGTAATAGTGTAAAGCCGCCACTCTTGTCGTCAAGCTGTCCACTAAACTCTTCAATTGCAAAATAGGCAGCAGTGCCGTTTTCCAATCTTTTACTAATCATTAGCCCCCTTCCCATCCCCTCTAAGGTTCCTTTATAAGATTTATTTATAAGCATTCGACCGGCAGGCACTTCATCGTCATTTTGGGGCTTCAACTGCACTTCAAATTTTCCTTTGGCCGTCATTTTTTACCTCTCAATAAATTTATGCGATACATTATTCTTAATGTATTTACCGGTTATGCTGGCTGTAGCCCATGAAATTCGGACCATCTCATTAGCGAGGGAATTAATTCCCTCGCTATAGATTGGATGCAATTAGCGAATGTGCCTTAGCAGCCCATGGTACAATTAGCTCTTCGAATTACGAATGAATTAAATAGTAACTCAAATCTTTCAATCAAGCAAGGGAAGTGCGATCTGTGCCCACTTGATGTTATTGCAGGGTGTTATTTATTTAACAAATTTGCTAAAAGTACTGCTTTGGAGTTATGTACAGGCTTTAAGTGGTGTTAGCTCTTTAGCATTTTGGCTAACGGTGTTGTACGCAGTTATTTTTTTGAATCCTTTTCAAATATTCCACAGCTGCCATTGTTGGGATTTCTGAGTTTTGAAATCTTTTCTATTTTTAGTGAGTATGATTTCCCAATTAGAATCAATGGAATTAAGCTATTGAAGCGAATCTTCAAAATCTTTTTGAAAGAATATTTGTTTTAACAAAACTAATTTTAGAAATTGAAAAAGAGAAAGAATAATGGATATTCAATTCGAAAATAATTTTTAGTATTAATTTTTTCTTAAAAAATGTATCTCTAAAGATAGAGGGGAAACTAAAATATATTCGAGTGTATCTATTAATAGAGGGCTTTGAAGTACCTCGGTTTTGTCATTCCGAAGAGCGGAGCGATGAGGAATCTCAAACTAAACTACGTTCAATACCTTCAAAAGGGCAATAAACGGTATAACATTTGAGATCCCTCTGCCTCTCTTCGTTCGTTATCGGGATGACACATGGTTTTTCAAAGGTCCCTAATAAATAGTACGTTGCTTTTAACTAATCTTAAAAAAAGTCAATTATGAAAAATCAAATATTGATACTTTTTTCGCTTATGGGGTTATTATTTTTTACAGCTTGTAGTAATAGTGTGAGTGATGATATGTCAACGTCCCAACATATTAAGGCCGAAGGCTTTTTTCAGAAAAATAAAATAGAAATGGCTGCTGTCGAAATTAATGGCGACGGCAATCAGGATATCCTAATCACGGGATCAAACATTGCTGAAATGAAAGATCTTAATGGCGACGGCAACCAGGACATCCTAATCACGGGATCAAACATTGCTGAAATGAAAGATATTAACGGTGATGGTAACCAGGATATCTTAATTACAGGAAGTGGAACTACGAAGATGAGGGATGTCAATGGAGATGGCAATCAGGATATTTTAATTACCGGAAGCTCATTTAAATTAGCAGACAATGACGATGATTCCGCTAATCGAGATGTTCTCATCACAATACCACCCCATGCTTTTCTAACGCCCAGCAATGAGCCGATTACCGGAAAAATTATACTTAAGCTTGCTTTATTACCAACTAAAAATGATGTTATCTTTTCCGGTTTAGATTCCAGAGCAGAAAGTGGAGCATTACTAAATTCCAGTGCAATACTCCACGTTAATGCCACACAAAATGGGCAACAGCTTAAAATCAATCCTGAATACCTCCAGCATTCGGACGCGGGAATAATGATTGAGCTTTTTAACTTAGATCAGCCGGTTAAGAATCTCTCAATATACACCGGCGATAAAGAAATTCAGGAGCCCCGCTCTTTACTTTCAAGTCCCAACCGGAGGTGGAAACCTTCTGAAAAACCAGATTCTTTGCGAGAAGAAAGTAATGGCGCCGTAAAGTTGAACCTAACTCATTTAGGCTGGTTGAATATCGCTGCTGCGGCTTTTGATACAACAGAACAAAAGCCGATTACGGTAAACGTTCAGGGAGAAGGACTTGAAAAGCTAAAAGACTTGCGCCTGTGGTTAGTATGGGAAAAGAAAAATATAACCATTAAGCTTAATCCGTTTGATAAAAATGGTACTGTTTGGACTTCTTCTGATAATAATGTTCCTGATGATGAGAATCCTGTTTTAGCCGTAATGGGTATCAGCAAAAACGGAAATCTGGTCATGGGTAAAGCAAAAGCGAAACTTGAAAAAGATGGGGTTTATAGCGTAATCGTAGAGTGAATAAAGGATAGCCCTTTACTGAAATAACTTTAGACTAAACCGCTAATAAGACGAAAACAGATCAAAATCCGTTAAACCTACTCAAAGGGAATTTGGCGAAGCTTATACGGGCAAAAAAGAACGAACCATTCCGACAAACACAAGCCAAAAACCAATGTTAGGTTTGTAGTTTCAAATATATCGAAATCTTTGGTTTAGGACCTCCTTTTTGGAAAGATCCTGAATTATTCATGAAGTAGGGTTAAGAACGTAAAAGCTTTCTCTTCAACAAACGGACGGGCAGGATGCCCGTCTTACATTCGGCTGCTTTTCCGGCGGCAAAGCATTCTTTTAGCCGCCTCAAATTGTGAAATCATAAATCACAATTTACAACTCCAAAAAAATCCACCCCTTACCAGAGTAGCATTTTCATGCAGAATACGCTGCCGCCGCTTTTCAGGAATTC
>DATGUX010000455.1:0-2131 GCA_035300985.1 Fodinibius sp. | reverse complement strand
CTCAGCTACCAGGCACTGCAACAATTAGGGGCAAAAACGGCCCTGCTCGGCACCGTAGCCAAGCGCATTGGCAACGATATTTTGCCAAGTTCGCTTACCACGGCCGATCCCATTGAGATAGCAGATGATATGCAGCAGATGCTGAAAGCAGGCGCCACCCATCTGGTCATGGAAGTTTCTTCGCATGCCCTTGATCAGCTGCGAACAAAAGGTATCTCCTTCGATGTCGCTGTCTTTACTAATCTGAGCCACGACCATCTGGATTATCATAAGAACTTCACAGATTACGCTCGGTCCAAAAAGAAGCTTTTTGATTCGCTGAAGAGCGACGCCACGGCCGTCATCAATGGTGATGATAAAAAAGCTCAGTCTATGGTAGCTGACTGCCAGGCAGAAGTTGTTACCTTCAGCTTTAGCAGCACAGAGGGTCTAAGTTGCCATATATCGCATAACAACACCAATGGCTTAAGCCTGCAGATCGGCCATACGCCCGTGGAAAGTCCGCTGATCGGCGAGTTCAATGCCTACAATATAGCCGAAGCATTTTTAATCTGTCGCGCACTGGGATTTGAATCCCAGGCAATTGCCAGTGCATTAAAGCTGGCAACGGGCGCCGAGGGCAGAATGGAAAAGGTAGCCTCATCGGCCAATCAACCGTTGGTATTAGTGGATTACGCCCACACGCCGGACGCTCTCAAGAATGTACTCAAAACATTGACAGAACTTAAAACAGATCGCCAGAAACTCCACGTCATATTTGGATGCGGCGGTGACCGGGATAAAAGCAAGCGTCCTCAAATGGCCGCCATTGCAGAAACCTACGCTGGCCGGATTACCGTCACCTCCGACAATCCTCGGAGTGAAGATCCGGGTGCCATTATCGATGACATTATGGCTGGATTTGAAAATCAATCAGCAATAAAACGTATTACCGATCGCAAAGCGGCCATCACCGAGACCATCCGCCATGCCGATGCCCAAACGATCATTCTTATCGCCGGCAAAGGCCATGAAACCTATCAGGAAGTCGACGGGAAGCGTCTCGATTTTGACGACCGGCAAGTAGCCCGGCAAGCATTAGAAAACGGAAATTTAAAATCCGTGGAGTCCTAATGCTATACGAACTTTTAAATTGGCTCGAAGTCCACTACCAGCCACCCGGATTTGGAGCTTTTGAATTTATTACCACCCGAGCAGCCGTTGCTGCGGCAATGGCGCTGTTCATCAGCATTATGATCGGCCGGCAAATTATCAAATGGCTGGAACAGATGCAGCTGCGTGAAACTATTCGCGACGATATCGGCCTCGATACTCATTTAGGCAAGGCCCACACGCCCACTATGGGCGGCATCATCATTTTACTGGCCATACTCATCCCGGCGCTGCTTTGGATGAAGATGGACAGTATTTATACATGGATGATTGTTCTGGTCACCTTCATTTTAGGCATTGTAGGCTTTGTGGATGATTATATCAAAGTTGTAAAAAAGGATAAGTCGGGCCTCAGCGGCCGATTTAAAATTGCCGGTCAGGTTTTCGTAGGCCTTCTGTTAGGATGCACGCTCTATTTTTGGCCCGAATTTCACGACTTCAACACCCTTGCTACCGTTCCTTTTCTGAAAAATGTGAATATCGACTATGCCTTTTTAGGTGAAGCACTCGGATGGGTTATCTACATCCCGGTCGTTATTTTTGTAATAACGGCTGTCAGCAATGCCACCAACCTGACCGATGGTTTAGATGGTTTAGCGGCCGGAACCTCGGCCATTGCCGGCCTTATCCTGGGGATTTTTGCCTACGTATCGGGCCGGACCGACTTTTCGGATTTCTTAGACATCCTCTACCTGCCCGGTTCCGGCGAGCTTGTCATCTTTTGCGCTTCGCTTGTGGGGGCCTGTATGGGTTTTTTATGGTACAACTCGCATCCGGCTTCCGTTTTTATGGGCGATACCGGATCACTGGCGCTGGGCGGAGCCTTTGGTGCCTTGGGCCTGATGCTCCACAAAGAACTGTTGCTGCCCATTATTTGCGGCATCTTCTTCATGGAAACTATTTCCGTCATTGTTCAGACCACCTATTTCAAGTTTACGCGTCGGAAGTATGGAAAAGGAAAGCGTGTCTTTTTAATGGC
>DATGUX010000454.1:0-3804 GCA_035300985.1 Fodinibius sp. | reverse complement strand
TGATATAAACGCAATGGCAGAGACCGTAATTCCAAATACGTTTGCATCCAATCCGGCGGGGAGTTTATCAAGTAATAATTCAAGTGCTACCGTTGTACTGCCTCCTAATATCATCGCCGTCAATGCACCGGCGCTGCTGCTTTTTTCCCAGTACAGAGCGCCGATAATGGGCACAAACAATCCTGATACCATAAAAGCATAGGAATAGAGCATTAAGTTAAGCACGTTGGTCATTGTGGTTGCAATAATCAGAGCTATAGCTCCAATAATGAGCGTGGCGGCCTGTGATTGCCTTAAGAACGTGCTACTTTCATAATCTACCTCCTTAAAATAACCAATAATATCAGAAACAACATTACCGGAGGAAGCCATCAGACAACTGTCGGCCGTAGAAAAAATAGCTGAAAAGTAGGCACTGACCATCACTCCCATCAAGCCCACGGGCAGGACCGTTCGGAGCAGCATGGGCAGGCCTTTTTCACTGTCAAAATCTGCGAGGCTTGCCGGAGCTCCAAGGTATTCAAACATGCCCTGCACAAAAGCCACCTTGGCTAATAAACCCAGTAATACGCCCATAAAGGCCATGAATGGCCACTCAAAAATTCCGGCCAAAAACCACGCCTTCTTTGCTGTCTTTTCATCGTTGCAAGCATAGATGCGCTGGTATAATGTCATTCCCACAAACCAGATAGGCAAGATTGTCACTCCCCAGTACACCACCTGCTGCCAGCTTAAATTAGTGAGTGATAGTTGCTCGGGCTCTACAGAGTTGACAATAACATCCCATCCGCCGACGGCATTATATGCTACGGGAATACCTATAAATATCAAGCCGATCAACAAGATGCCCCACTGCACCATATCTGTATAAATGACGGCTTTCAATCCACCCAAAACAGTATATAGCACTACCACTGTACCCATGATAATAAGAGCCGTTTGCATATCAAGCCCCCCAAAGGTACCGGCGGCTAATTTGGCACCGGCCAGGATGGCCGCACTGGTAAAACCGGCATATCCAATGGCTGAAATAATGCCTGCTGTAAGGGCTACTTCACCCTTAAAATAATGTTTAAAAATATCGGGAAAGGTGTAAGCACGGTCAAAAACCTTATTCCCCTTCACTTTGGGAATCAGAAAGACGGCGGCTATCCATGCCCCTAAAAGGCCGGTAAACAACATCCATGATCCAGAAATACCTATCGTAAAGCCAAGCCCTCCCAAACCTATAGAGAAACCGCCGCCTACATCTGTGGCTACAACGGACAGGCCGATAGCCCAACTGCTCATATTGCGGCCGCCAACGTAATAATCTTCTCCTCCCTCGTTTTTATTTAGAAAGAACAATCCAAAACATAACATGCCTACTAAATATACGGCAATGATCGTCAGATCAATCCAATGCATATAGCAATTGTCGGTAACTTGGACTTCCATCTAATAAAAAACCCTTGAGTATTGAACCCAAGGGTTGGAAATATATTGCGCGTTAATATATCCGTAATGTTACGGAATGTCTAACTTATATCAATATCAGTTATTTTACCTTCGCCATACGACGTGGAAAGCTGTTTGTCTTCTATTAAGAACACCCTATCTTCTGGTCTAACAAAATCTAATTCAACAGCCTGGTCATGACTACCACCAAACAAGCAATTGCCCTTGAAGATAAATTCGGAGCCCATAACTATCAGCCTCTGCCCGTGGTTGTCGCCCGGGGCAAAGGCGTTCATGTCTGGGATCCCGAAGGAAATAAATACTACGACTTCCTGTCGGCTTATTCCGCCGTTAACCAGGGACACTGCCATCCGAGAATTGTGGACAAGATGAAAGAGCAGGCCGAACAACTCAATTTGGTTTCCCGTGCCTTCTACAGCGATCGGCTGGGCACCTATGAAGAGTATATGCACAAGCTGTTTGGATATGATAAACTGCTGCCGATGAATACCGGGGCGGAGGGCGTTGAAACGGCTATCAAGCTGTGCCGCAAATGGTCGTATGAGAAAAAAGGACTGACCCCGGAAACGGCCACCATTGTCGTAGCAAAAGGAAATTTCCACGGCCGAACGACCAGCATCATCTCCTTTTCGAACGATCCGGTGGCCCGCAAAAATTTTGGCCCCTACACGCCCGGCTTTGTTTCTATCCCTTATAATGATACCGAGGCATTAGCGGCAGCTTTAAAGGAAGAAAATGTTGCCGGTTTTTTGGTGGAACCCATCCAGGGCGAGGCGGGCGTTATGGTTCCCGATGACGGATATCTTAAGAAAGCGGAGGAGCTCTGCCGTGAACAGGACGTGCTCTTTATGGCCGATGAAATTCAGACCGGCATTGCCCGCACGGGCAAAATGCTGTGCGTGGATCATGAAGACGTACGCCCGGATATCGTTATTCTGGGTAAAGCGCTTTCGGGCGGAGCCTATCCGGTATCCGCAGTGCTGGCCGATGATGAAGTAATGGACTGCCTGCGTCCCGGTGAGCACGGCTCAACCTATGGCGGCAACCCGCTGGCCTGTGCAATAGCAATGGAAGCACTGGAAGTAATTCGTGATGAAAAGCTGGCCGAAAATGCCGATAAATCGGGCGTGATCTTTCGCAAAGAGATGCGAAAATTGGCTGACCAAACGGAGATCGTTTCTCTTGTCCGCGGCAAAGGATTGCTCAATGCTATTGTCATTAATGACTCGGAAGAAAGCTCTACGGCCTGGGATCTCTGCATAAAGCTCAAAGAAAATGGATTATTAGCCAAGCCTACGCACGGCAACATCATCCGCTTCGCACCGCCGCTGGTTATGACGGAAGAGCAGCTACGGGATTGTATCACCATCATTGGCACTACGCTAAAAGAATACGAAGTGACAGAAGCATAAAGGGTGATACCGCAAAGTTCTGTATGATGTAGAACCTCTACAGATCTTTGTTCTTACTCTCGCTCTATATTATCCGTGAGTATTAGTTATTAGCAACCGCACATTTATTGCCGTTTTTCCCGCTTTATTGCTTCCGCTTTCTTTTCAAACTCCTCCGTGTGGATCACTTCCAAGGGTCGATACTTAATCGTCCATCCTTTGGTCCCCAGCTTATTGTGGAAGTGCATCCGCTGCTCCAGATTGGAGGTATAGCCAATATATATTTTGGCGTACTTCGGGGAGTGAAAGGCATAAACGATATACATCATCCTCAGTGGGGTTGAAACAAAAAAAGCGACTTTCTGTTTTCCAGAAAGCCGCTTTTGGCAGTGGCGGGGGGAGGATTCGAACCTCCGACCTTCGGGTTATGAGCCCGACGAGCTACCAGCTGCTCCACCCCGCGATGTGTGAACCTATGATAAGGCTTTATTCAGGTGCTTGTCAATAGGAAATTGAAATTTCTTTCCCATAAGTATTTCGTACATTACAGGCTAATCTAAAAACTAAAATAGAGGCTTATGTCTAACATTGATCAAGTAGCACCAACACGAGTTCATGACATCCTTGGAAAACATATCCTTACCGACGGTTATGATATTGTATTAGACCTTGAAGAGAGTCAGGGATGCTATTTATATGATGCTAAAAATGATAAGCGTTATTTAGATTTTTTCACCTTTTTCGCCTCCAACCCTCTGGGTATGAACCATCCCAAACTGGCTAATGATGAGTTTCGCAATAAAATGGGCAAAGTTGCCATTAATAAGCCATCCAACTCGGATGTGTACACCGAAGAAATGGCTGAGTTCGTAGATAATTTTGATCGTGTGGGTATTCCCGATTATCTGCCCTACTCCTTCTTCATCTCAGGCGGTGCACTGGCGGTGGAAAACGC
>DATGUX010000453.1:0-2549 GCA_035300985.1 Fodinibius sp. | reverse complement strand
TTTGACATGATACAATAAGCAAATAAATCATATTCTTTCGAATCCCGGTAATGCATCGCTTCCTTAACAACACCAGCGACAGCAGAACTATTTAGCCATGTCGGACCCGTATTTCCTCTATCAAGTGCATCCTCATATCTTTGAAAAACCTTTCTTTGTATTTTTTGTTGCTCAGAAAGATTATTCGTTTTCTCTTCACTATTGAACTGTTCTCTCAGTAATTGTAATTCTTGGATCACTTTGCGCGGCAGTGAGCCCGCCAGCCGGTAGGTAATGAAGTATTGTGCTCCAGCCGGTTGCCAGTGCGGTAATTTTCTTCGATAAAAATTCATAACTATGTTCCACGTAGGTCGGGTTGCCAACCCGACCATTCAAGTTTAACCATTGGCCACCATTTTTTTAGCAAGGGTTGTTTTAAAAGTTTGCTGCTTCTCTTGCCGTTTTCTCCCTAATCATCATGCAAAAGTGACGGGTTAGCAACCCGTCCTACATATCTACCATCGGAAGGTCCATATTTCGCTCTTTGGCGGTTTTGATGGCTTTATCGTAACCGGCATCAGCATGGCGCATGACGCCACTGCCCGGATCGTTGGTGTGCACACGCTGCAGGCGTCGGCCGGCCTGTTCGGTGCCATCCGCTACACAAACCATTCCGGCATGAATGGAATAACCGATACCTACCCCGCCCCCGTGATGCAACGATACCCAGCTGGCACCGCTGGCGGTATTGAGCATGGCATTCAGTAGCGGCCAGTCGGCGATGGCATCCGAACCGTCTTTCATATCCTCCGTCTCGCGGTTGGGAGAAGCCACCGAACCGGTATCCAGGTGGTCGCGCCCAATTACCAGCGGAGCATCCACCTTTCCTTTTTTAACGAGCCAGTTGAATATGGCGCCCATTTCGGCACGCTCGCCATATTCCAACCAACAAATACGCGCCGGCAAGCCCTGAAACTGTACCTGGTCCTGCGCTTTGTGAATCCAGCGATGGAGCGATTCTTTTTCAGGGAAGGTTTCCAGCACGGCTTTGTCGGTCGTATAAATATCTTCAGGATTGCCTGAGAGCGCAGCCCAGCGAAAGGGACCGGAGCCGCGGCAAAAGAGCGGACGGATGAAAGCAGGCACAAAGCCGGGGAAGTTAAAGGCTTCCTCCATCCCGCGGTGATCGGCCACCTGGCCGCGCAGGTTGTTGCCATAATCAAAGGTGATGGCCCCCTTCTCCTGCATCTTTAGCATCGTTTCTACATGAGTGACCATCGAATCCAGCACATCAGATTGATAGCCATCGGAGTCACTCTCGCGCTTTTCTTCGGCTTCTTCCAGCGTGTAGCCGGCAGGAATATAGCCCAGCTGCAGATCGTGCGCTGAAGTCTGATCGGTCAGCACATCCGGAATGATGCCTTTTTCCAGCATCTGGGGGAGCAACTCTGCTACGTTGCCCAGCAACCCAATAGAAAGCGCTTCGCCTTTTTCCCTGGCATCCAGTGCTTTTTCAAGAGCTTCATCCAGATCCGTAGATTTCAAATCGCAGTAGCCCGTTTCCACGCGCCGATCGATACGATGTTCATCCACCTCAATGCCGATACAAACGCCCCCGTTCATGGTCGCAGCCAGCGGCTGTGCGCCACCCATACCACCGAGGCCGGCCGTGACCACCAGCTGGCCCTGCAGCGTACCGTCAAACTTCTGGCGGGCACACTCGGCAAAAGTCTCATAGGTTCCCTGCAGAATACCCTGTGTGCCGATGTAGATCCACGAGCCGGCGGTCATTTGTCCGTACATGGTAAGTCCCATCTTGTCGAGGCGGCGGAATTCATCCCAGTTCGCCCATTTAGGCACCAGGTGCGCGTTGGCAATGAGCACACGCGGGGCTTCTTCATGCGTTTGGAACACGCCCACGGGCTTGCCGCTCTGTACCAGCATGGTCTCATCATTTTCCAGGCGTTTGAGCGTCGCCACAATCTTATGGTAGCTTTCCCAGTTACGCGCAGCCTTCCCGCCGCCGCCATAGACGATCAGCTCATCCGGCTTTTCGGCTACCTCCGGATCCAGATTATTCATCAGCATACGCAAAGCCGCTTCCTGATGCCAGCCCTTACACTGCAGCTCCGTTCCTCTTGGCGCCTGTATATTATCAATAACCGAATCTGTACTCATAATACTCACTCTTTAAATTCTTATTTGAGCTCTTTGCAAAGTTATACTCAAGATATTACTGCTTGAAGGAAACCAATCCACAGGTTTTACAAAGGCCACTATTTAAAGAATGTAAAAAAGAATAGGCTGTATTGCATACTTCCCTGCATTTTGATGAAAACCATCTTCGACTATAGTAACTGATCCCAATAGGAGCTAATAAACTCCTTGCTTCACTTATATGGTTTATTTATCATAAACGGCATCTCCTTACATAAAATGTTTGCCTTATAATGTGAATATAATCAATAAGAATACATGGCTAATGATCAACCCGGAGCGCTAAAGGATTCACATAAAAGAGACTTTTTCGGACATCCGCGCGGCTTATCTACCCTTTTCTTTACGGAATT
>DATGUX010000452.1:0-3606 GCA_035300985.1 Fodinibius sp. | reverse complement strand
CCTTTGGATGGTCCTTTGCAAAAGAGTTGGGCCAGAGACTGGGCACAATTTCAATGCCATGATCTTCAAGGTCGCGAAGATACGTTTTATCGATATTCCAGCGGACGGTTTCGAGCGAATTTTCGAGCAGGGCTGAAGAATCATTGATCTGCTGGAGTACCTTAAAAAAAGCTTCGGGATCTTGCTGATAATCCCACGGACTGCGGATGATGACGGTATCGAAAATATCCCAATCGGTCTCTTTGTTGCGCCACGATATTTCGGTGGCAGCCCATCCTCGCTTGGCTAAAGGCTCAAAGAGAAGATGATCGTAGCATTCAAAATCTTCCAGGCTATCCATGGATAGAAAGGCACATTTCCGCATTTTATTTTGTCATCCGGTTAGAGTGAGTTATTAAGACCGAAGAAGATAGAACATCCGCAGGGATAAATAAATGTTTTATTCAGGATTCAGCTGGTCCTCCAGGTTCGACTGCTCCAATTGGATAGTGGTATGGCTGATTCCAAATTCATTATGCAGATCTTCTTTAAGTTGTTGGAGGGAAGAATCGGGGCTGGTGGTCTTGCCGGTGACCAGATGAACGGATAAGGCATTCTCGGTAGTACTCATAGCCCAAATATGCAGGTCGTGTACACTTTTAATCTTCGGTTGATCCTCTAAAAACCGTTTCACTTCGTCATAGCGGATATCTTTAGGCACAGCATCGAGGGCAAGGTTTATAGAATCGATGAAAAGATTCCACGTTCCGTACACAATGACGGCCAGTATCACGAAGCTGGTCACGGGGTCAATCCAGTTCTTGCCGGTAAGGTTGATGAGCAGGCCTGAAATAACGACGCCAACCGAGACGCCCGCGTCGGCGGCCATGTGCAAGAAGGCGCCTTTGATATTCAGATCCTCTTTCTGGCCTCCGATAAAAAGCAGAGCGGTGGCCGTATTAATCACAATGCCGACGCCCGCTACGATCATCATGGTCGTGCCGGCTACTTCTGCAGGTACAAACAACTTCTGCCAGGCCTGCCAGCCAATAATTCCGGCGGCTCCAAAAAGCAACAGCGCATTTAGAATGGAGACCAAAATGGTGCTTCGGCGCAGCCCGTAGGTATATTTGGCCGAGGGTCGTTTCTGCGCAACCGCCATGGCAAACCAGGCGAAAACAAGACTTAGTACGTCACTGGCATTATGGCCTGCGTCAGCCAGCAGGGCGGAAGAGTCGATCAGCAGTCCGTATACTACTTCCACGGCAACATAAATAATATTCAGGCTGATACCGATAGCAAAGGCTTTGCCATAAGTTTGGGTGTGGGATGAATGATCATGTGCCATAGAAATCCAATCAATTATGCGAGCTGTATATGTAACTGATTTTGGCTTCAGTTATTAACAAAGTATAAGAACCTTCATTTAGCTTAGCTTGCAGAATCTTGTTTAAAGCGTGCAGAATTTTGTAAGAAATCACTTTTTTGGGCGGATAAAGTCTTTCCCAAAGTTGGCTATTATTTTCTATTTTTGGAGCGAATGAAAAATACTTTGTCCGATATATCAATTTTATTACGCAGAACGGTCCGTAATTTTAGTGAGAATGATCCCATCATGCTGGCGGGAGCGCTGGCTTTTTTCACAGTCTTCGCCATTCCGCCCATTTTGATCATGATTATCTTTACTCTTGGCCTGTTTATGGGACAACAACCCGCCGCGGCCGAAGTATTTAGTCAGATTGAACAGTTGATTGGGGCCGCCAGTTCTGAAGTATTGCAAAGTATAGTTTCTCACTATTTCGTGGAAGGACAAAATATGATGCAGCGTTTGCTGGCCATTGGCATCTTCCTCTTTGCCTCCAGTTCTTTTTTTATCATTATCCAGCATGCGCTCAATCGTATCTGGAATGTTCGGCCCAAAGCTAAGAAAGAAGTGATCAAGATTGTTGAAAACCGAGCGCTCTCTTTTGGTATCATTATTCTTATGGGGCTTATTCTGCTTCTTTCCCTTGCTACCCAGACAATATTTTTAGCTATTCGTGATGAGCTAAATGCCTTCTCGCCCTTACTGAGTCCGGTGGTTTTAACCATTTTTAGTGCTTTTATATCACTTTTACTGGGAGTACTTAGCTTTGGGCTGATCTTTAAATTTTTGCCGGATGTTATTATCGAATGGAAAGTGGTTTGGGTTGGGGCCGCTATCACATCCTTTCTTTTTCTGACAGGGAAATATCTTATCGGCTTTGCTCTGCGCAGCAGTAATATACAAGCTATGTATGGCACCGCCGGCTCTATGGCTATATTTTTGCTGTGGGTTTTTTATTCCTCTCTTATCCTCTTTTTTGGCGCAAAGATTACCCAGCAGTATGCCTATCTTTTTGCGGAGTCAATCCGTCCCAAAGAGCATGCGGTAAAAATAAAGACGGTGAAAGCGATCGATGACACCTAACCCAGACTAAGGATGATCCGGTAGCCTGTCGGACCTATGATACGTTATCTGGCGTTTCTTTAGATCATTCAACGTAGATTTGAGAGAAATTAAAAGTTGGCTCCTACCTTTTGATCCCAGTTTGGCACTATTTTTTTGCAATATCCATGTACTGTTTTAACTGGAAAAGATACTATCTTGCTTTTTATCTGCAGTCGAAATTTTGAAAAAATGCAGATCGGGATTTATCTCGATGCTCTTTATTTTGGCTCCCGGGCTTCCCGACATGAATGTTGAGCTACAATTACAGCTGCTCCCGGCAAAAAATGTTCTCTCCGGGAAGGTGGTTTGGAGGTAGCTTTCATTTTTCGGAAACCGGTGGAAAGATAAGAGCGCTGTGAAGACTGCTAAATACAGGAGCGGCATCTGTCGCATCACGCTAAAGTACAACGAAATTGGGCGAAACCGTTCATTTATCTTATCGAATTTAGAGTGGTAGCCAATATGGAAAAATAGAGCTTTAATCTTTATCTTTGGACAAACTCTCAAGGCTTTTTTCCAATCGAAACTATGAGCAACGACACTTGTACACTCTGCGGCTTGCCCACCCCTGAGCCTCCCATAACCGATCCTGAAGTTGAGGGCATATTTTGTTGTTCCGGATGCTTACAAGTGCAGGATTTATTGGAAGATTTAGATCCTGAGCAGGCCAATCGCGTCCGCAAGGAAACCATTGCCCGGCGCCACCGGGAGTGGGAGGAAGAAACCGAAGAACTGCCGGATAATACTAAAGAGGCCTTTCTGAAGGTGGCCGGTATGCACTGCGCTACTTGCGAGTCGTTTATTGAGTCGCTTTCCAGACAGCAAGAAGGCATTTACAGAAGTGAGGCCAGCTATGCCTCTGAATTAGTTAAGATCTACTACGATCCGAAGCAGCTGACGGAAGAGCAGCTGCCGGAGCTGATCAGTAAAATGGGCTATACCGCTTATCCCATGAACAGTGTTTTTGGGGAGGATAACTTTAGCCAAATGATGGGGCTGATGCTGGGTACAATCTTCGCTGTCTACGGGCTGCTCATATATATCATGGTACTGTATCCCATATATCTGACGGGGGAGCCGCTTGTTCCCTTTAAGCCGGCTACGCAGTACTTTTTTATGTATCATCTTTTTATGATGACCTCCATCGTACTCTTTTT
>DATGUX010000451.1:0-4199 GCA_035300985.1 Fodinibius sp. | reverse complement strand
AAGATGAGTACCGATCGGAGATAGTAATATCTAATGCCCACGTGCAACTTACTATGCAGCAACTGGTGGGCGCCGATCATCTGCCTGCAGAAACCATGCAAAAAGTGAAGAATATCAATATTGGCAATGGCTTTGGAATGGTTATCCGGTGTGCCGTAGAGGAGCTGCCGCGCTACCGGTCCTGTCCCGATGATCCGCATATTCGTAAAGGTATGCAGCTGCTGGCACCTTCGGTGGACTATATGAATCGTGCGATCGGAGATTACCTTCAGAAGAAGCCGCCCGAAGATCCGGCCGTGCTGGCAATGACCTTTTCTGAGATAGATCCCGATATGGCACCCAGCGGGGGGCACACGCTGTACGCCTGGGCACAATGGCATCCCTATCAGCTGCAAGACGGGATGCATTGGGATGATATCCGCCGGCGTGAGGCTGATAAAATTTACGATGTAGTCTGCCGGTATGCACCGAATATGAAGGATAAACTTATTGACAGATACATCCAGACACCCCTGGATATTGAGCGCAAGCATGCCATGCCGAGGGGCAATGTGATGCACGTAGAGATGAGCTTTGACCAGATGTTTATGTTTCGCCCTATTCCGGAAATGAGCGAATACAGAACGCCCATAGAAAATCTCTATCTGTCATCGGCCTCCTGTCATCCCGGCGGCGGCGTCTTCGGAGCAGCCGGCTATAACGCTGCCCAGATTATTCTAAAGGATCAGAAAAAAAGGCGGTGGTTTACCTTTTAGTTTATATGCTCCTGCATAAGCCTGTCAAACAACCCTTTTGCATCTTGTTATCAAGTATTATATTCGAGACAGTTAATTAAATGCTGCTCAGGCGTGTCGAATCTTTAATGATATTATGATCCAAAAATCCAACTCCACTGTAACGGTAAACACCAGTTTTCTGAAGAATAATTTGGATACCTTAAGCTGCTATTTAGATCCGGAGACAAAGATCATGGCAGTTGTTAAGGCCGATGCATACGGACACGGATCTGTAAAAGTAGCGGAGGCCTTGGAGCAGAAGGTCGATGCTTTTGCCGTAAACGCTATTCAAGAGGGCGTTGAGCTTCGCGAAGGAGGCATTACCAAACCTATACTGGTTTTTGAAGTGCCGCAGGAACACTTGATATCGCAGTATGAAAAATACGATCTGACGGCCACGATAAGTGCTAAAGAACATTTTGAATGGATTCCCGATGGTACATCTTACCACCTGAATTTCAATACCGGCATGGCGCGAATGGGCTTCAATGCTGATGAGGCCCAGGAAATTGCTGATTTGGTAAAGGCCCGGCCTGAAATTTTTTGTAAAGGAATTTACACCCATTTTGCTACGGCCAATGACCCGGGATCTGATTTTGTGAAAAAGCAGCACAACATTTTTAAAGAAGTTTGCCGCTACTTTCCCGATCACCTTACAACTCACATTGCCAATACGGGCGGCACGGTTCACTATGAAACCGAGCAGTTTGATATGGTGCGTTTGGGCATTGGGTTATACGGTTATCCATCCGGAGACATCGCTGTTGAAGGATTGAAGCCGGCGTTAAACTGGCATTCCTCTCTGGTACAAATTAATAAGATTAAAGAAGGCGAAAGCGTGAGCTATGGGGCCACATGGCGTGCTCCGGCTGATGGTTATGTGGGCATACTTCCCGTAGGGTATGAAGACGGAGTCAAGAGAAGGCTTTCCGACAAGCTTAGGGTGCGTATCAGGGAGCAGGAATATAATGTTGTGGGTACGGTAACGATGAATTATACATTTGTCTACTTAGAGAAAGAGAACTATCCCCAGGGTACCCGCGTTGATTTGCTTTACGAAGGCAACGATGCCTACCACTGGACCAAACAACTCAATACCATTCCCTACGAGGCACTGACAAGCATTGATAAGCGTATTCCCCGAGCATATATCGAATAAAAGCTTTTCAAAGTTCGGCTTTCATTCTAATGCCTAAGGAAGGAGAAATTGAAAGGAGCTTTATAAAATAACCCTTTCAGGGTTCAGGCAGTCTCGCTTCTTGAAACGTTCCCGTGTAAGCTGTTAACGGATACCTACCAACTCAACATCAAAGCGCAGGGTCTTGTCCTGCAGCTGATGACCGGTATCATTATCTTCCTTTTTACCATAACCAAGTTCGGGCGGAATGATGAGCACTCGTTTTTCTCCTGGCCTCATTCCTGAAAGTAGATCAGACCGTTTCTCGTCATTCTTTGGATACTCTTGAATAATTCCGCGTCTGAAGCCTTCTACCAGTGGATCTATACGGCGACTGCCCGTTTGTTTGGGAAAGGGGGTGAGGTTTTGAAGAACAGTAGGCTGGGTCCCATCATTTCGGAAGGTACTGTCAAAGACATCACCGTTTTCTTTTATGCGGCCGGTATAACGTACAACTGCCTGATCGCGAAGCATTAAAGTGTCACGGCCGCTTCCTTCCTCAATAACGTAAATTTTCAGTCCATCAGCCGTTGTAGTATCACTGACGGCTGTTGAAAGGTCGTAGGGCTCCGGAGGGGTGTATTCCACGTTGTAATATCCTGTGGAGCCATCACCGCAGGCCTGAAGCAAAAATAAAATGAAAATAAGGGGAAGAAAGCGTGTCAAAGATAATTTCATGGATTGTGTCAAATAAATTGCTGAGATCGTTAACGGCCTTTTGAAACAAAAAGTTTGCTGACCCTAAGCTTGAGGTTCTTTTGGTTCGACGGTAAAGGCCGAAAATATATTCTATGATCTTTAGATCAGGTCACCGCCTAAAGTAACGTTTTTAAAACGGGCAGGAAAGCCGGAATATTTTAAATTTTAGTCAGCATCACCGAAAGCTTTGTCGAGTTCCTTTTTTCGCTTGCGCACGGCCATTTTGCTGATCCAGATCGAAAGTTGATACAATAACACAAGAGGAATGGCGATAAGTATCTGTGATACCGGATCGGGCGGGGTAAGGAAGGCCGATAAGATAAAGCATAGAATAATAGCGTGGCGCCGATAGCTTCTCAAAAACTCCGGCGAAAGCAGTCCAAACTTAGAAAGAAAGTAACTGAGTACCGGTAGCTGGAAGATAACGCCGCATGCAAGCACCCACATCGTCAGCGAACTGAAATACTCGTTGATATCAAAATCGTTATGGATGGCTGATGACATCTGGAATTGGGTAAAGAACTGGAGTGCAAAGGGAACCAGCACAAAATAGCCGAAAGCGACTCCCAGCAGAAAAAAGAAGGTGATAAAAGCCGTATGCCCTCGCGTTCTCCACTTTTCAGTGCTTCCAAGAGCCGGCTCAATAAATGACCACATCTGGTAAAACAGTAAAGGTGAGCCGATGATGCCTCCCAATACGATGAGGGTGCCCCAGTAGGTGAAGAACTGTCCGGGCAGTTTTCGGCTCTGCAGGGTAAGGTCAACGGCATCGATACCTAATAGGTCATAAACGATAAAATCCGCGTTTGTCGGCCCCAACATAACCGTATCAACAAAGAAATCTCCAAAAATAAAGGCGATGACAATACCAATTCCAATGCCGCCGAGACCTTTAATAATATGCCACCGGAGTTCTTCAAGATGATCCAGGAAGGCCATATCGGCCGTGCGGTCTTTTGCCGGCTGTGCTGCCGGTGGATTTTCGCTCATTGTTTCTCGTTTTTCCACAAATCAGGTTTAAAGCTAAAAGTATCTGTTCAGATAAATCTACTGAGAACTAAAGTACGTACTAAAGGTCCCATTTAGATTTTAATTATTTGAAATTATTTTAAATGCTCCTGTTTTCTTATCCTTAAACAAAAGAAAACAGTTTAACCAAAGAGGTATTATTATGACATTTGGCGCAACGGAAATCATTCTTATTGTCGGCATTATCATTTTGTTTTTCGGGGCCAAAAAGATCCCGGAATTAGCGCGCGGCATTGGCCAGGGAATTAACGAATTTAAGAAGACCAAAGAGGATGAGGTTCCTGAGGACAATCAATCCGATAACGATTCCCGTCAGTAGCCTAAGCGGTTACAAAATCGTATAAGGGGAAATCTTCGCATAGCTCTATAACTTCGCTGCGAACCCCGGAAAGTACGGACTCCTCTTCAGGCTTCTGAAGTACCCGATCGATAAGCTCGGCCACTTTTTTAAACTCATCTTCACCGAAACCGCGGCTGGTCATGGCCGGCGATCCGACGCGGATACCGGAAGTAACAAA
>DATGUX010000450.1:0-2095 GCA_035300985.1 Fodinibius sp. | reverse complement strand
CTTCACTTGAAAGTCTATACGGCCAATCTCGGCCGGGATGTTTATATCGGTCCGTTTAATACGACCTCCGCAACTCACTATATCTGCTCTGTATCGTCTAAGGTCGCCTCCATGTTCGCATTCGTAAAATGAAAGGCTTAGTAATGTTTTCTCAGTACACATAAATGAAGTGATTAGGTTAAAATTAAGGGGGGAGATTCCCGTCTCCCGCTGATAGTAAAATACAAAATATGACCGACTTTATCAAATATCAGTGTAATATGTTACACGTTTATTAACATGTACTTAATGCACTTCTTCTGTTCTCCATGCCACCAATTTCACCCTTATTAGCCCAAGGCGGGGCCTGCATGGGAACGGCGTATCAACGGGCTGCAGACACTATCGGTTGACGCCTTCGATCACCGGCTCGTCCTGGGGATGTTCCCATAGAAGGGAGTGGCCAGCTGGGCTGGCCGGGACCGTGCCAATCTTTTGTCGCTGCGGCTTACCTGCCAGTACCAACCATTCCCCGGCAGGGGGGCATCGGATAGGCTTTTCTGGACGGGGGTTTCGGGCCAGGGTGAGCACAGGATTTTTTGTGGGGTCTCCAAAAACCGCACGAGCGCGCCTTGGCCCTGGCCCGTACTCTCCCGGAAGGGAAGTGCTTAGCAGAGCCCCTCATGGGGTGGGTTCTTCAAATCAAGGACATGGACAGTCAATCCCAACCTGGCAATCCTGGACCGGGCGTTTCTGGCCTCTTGTCCTCCCTGCTGGGATCTCGCTCTTTTTTTGTTGATTTCGTATCAGATTCCTTTTTCTGATCTATCTCCTCTTCAGCATAAATCTGGCCATAGATAATGGTTTTCAGGTCTGATTCTATATCCATATTTCGGGTCGGCGCTGGTTTTTGATGCTTCTGACTCTGGGCGTATGATTCCTCTCGTGTGATAAACATATTTTTGAACTCATGGTCCTTGTAATATTCTACCTTATTTGCCAATATGGGATGCCCTCCATCGGGTTTAATAATTTGCTCGTGCATGGGCATTGTCATAATCTCATTTGGCTTTCTGAGCCATCGGCTACGTTCAGAAACAGATTTGGTACGCCCCCGATTATCAGTCATTCCAACGCTACTGACTTCTTTATTTTCAGAGCTGGATTCTGAAAAAATGGTGGTCTCGCCCATTGTCTTGGAAATGTACTGCGCAGTCTCTAAATCATTGGTGTTAAATACCTGAAATATCCCCGAATTAGAAACAAACGTTTTCCAATCTTTAGTATAAATTTTCTTTAGCTGGTTAAGGTCTTGAACAAACGTCCATAAAGTCATGCCATACCCGGCAATGGTAGAATAGGCTTCCTTTACGTAGTTTACCACACCTAAATTAGCATATTCATCGAGCAAAAATAAGATCCTCTTTTCATCGATCTTTGGATCCAAGGGGTTACGAAGTTGAATGGTGCGCTTAATTAAAAGCTCAATAACGGTTCGTATCCATTTATTATATGCTTTCATTTTATCGATGGGTATCACAATGTAAAGTGTTGCCCTCTCATCGATAATGTCTTTCAGGTTGAAATCACTTTCACGCAACGTATCCCGGATCCGGGGGGACCGAAAACATTCAATATTTACTTTAAGTGTCTTTAAAATCCCATTTAACATTTTTCGGGACTCCTTATCGGTTAAAATTTCATTTGCTACTTCCTTTACATCAAGAGGGAGATCGTCATTATTTGAGATATGTTTCGTATAAGCCAAGAGATCATCAAATTTAAGTCGGAGCAAATCATTAATGGTTGTCATATTACGCATATTTGGCCGGAATGGATCATGGAACCGATCATTAAATTCTGGGGCTTGGGAAACGTAATAAATGAGTCCGGAAAACAACGTATAAGCAGAATCCATCCAAAATTGGTTGTCATGAGGGTCGTAGGTAATAATAGTTCTACTTATAATATTGCAGGTATCAAAGGCCTCCGGATCTTCATAGTTAACCAGGTCCATAAAATTAAAACTATCGCTTCCATGGGCTTTGGCATACGTTGACTCATAGAATGGATCCAGTACATATATGTCCTGCCCCATCTCTTGCCTGCGCTTATA
>DATGUX010000449.1:0-12132 GCA_035300985.1 Fodinibius sp. | reverse complement strand
GTAGAGTGGACTCCACGCGATCCATTCGCTGATTTCGGCCAGTCGCTCGCCCGAGCGGGAAACTTGCCCCGATTGGTTGGTCCATTGGCCGGGAATACTGAGCTGATGGTGCTTATCCGACATAAGAAAGAAGAATTTTACTGCAGATTTGGTTGGTTCGCTGAAATCTACAAATTATGTCAAGAAATCCCTACATTGAGGGGTACTGCAAAGCCCCTATGAGACAGCTATTTAAAACCTTTACTTAACCAATCCCTCCTGACTTTCTCTATATAACTGATTTAACTTCCTCAACAAAGCTCCTTTCTTTCCTCCTTTTTTAAGAAAATCCCAGATATAAAGACCCGCCTGATCCTGGAAAGAAATATATCCGTTATAACGAGGACGTAAATAGGTTCTATCAAGCGTCGGGAGTGTATCTTGTAAAAAATTTTGACATTGGTTATTGGTATAATTGCTTTCCCACGCACTTTTATGGGCCGGCTGGCCACCAGATTCCGTGTACAAAGAACCTTGAATTGAAGCAGAAGACACATATCGGGAATAGTCGCATGCAATTTCAGGGTGATTAGACCTTGATGATACTGCCAATCCTGTCCCACCCAATGTACTTACCAACCGAGCACCCTCAATCGTGATTAAATCATGGAATTTTAATTGATTGGAAGCGTAATTTTTTCGCGCATAATTTATATACCCATAAGCAAAAGGACAGTACGCGATATCATCACTTTGGGTCATCACCTCATAAATTTTTATGGGATTCCTTTCGAGACAAACCGGATCAACTTTACTAATCAACTGTTTCAAGAGCTGCAATGCCTGCCCACCAACAGCTTGATTTACAACTTGCTTTTGGTCAGAAAAAGGGGCCTCTCCTAAAGCAATACAAAACATATAAAAATTCATCAACGTGTCGATAGGAATAGCAGGAAGGGCAACCAAGCCACGGTCGGCCAAATTGAGTAAGTCATTATACGTCTGGGGAAGCTCTACCCCCGCCCTTTTCAACAGCTCAGGCCGACTCGAGGCCACCGGTGCGGCTGCATCTATAGGTAAGGCCCACTGAGAAGAATTCCAGCAATAACTTTGATAAGACTTCCCTACGCTATTGTCAGACTGATCTTGCAAGAAAGAAGTTGACAGATATTGATCCAGAGGGACTAAAATCTCTGTCTCAGCAACATATCCAACCCATGGATGATCAATTACCAGCAAGTCATATTTATCAATCAAATCATCCAATGGTTCATCTGCAAACTCCTGTAATGAACGTGCCTTCCACTCAAATTTTACCCACGGATGTAATTCCTCATATCGCTGAGCTGTTGCTACCATCGGAACTACTCCTCTGCTGTGGTTCCATGTAATCCCTTTAAGTTGAACTTTATCGGTTTTCATTTGAAGTTCTTTTTATTTAAAAGTAAACTTATATTTTACATGTAAATATATACACTTTTATTCAACTGATCTACCAGACTATCCTTTTGTGGAGCAATTATGTATAATAAGTCCTATTAATTTAAATTGACCGGAGGTACAACCAGACCATGGCGAAGAAAAAAAGTAACAACTATCAGGCCCCTGCTCTTGAAAAAGGGTTGGATATACTTGAGCATCTATCAGTCGAGGGAGGAGCTCTTTCACAAACTGAAATTGCAAATGGAATAGACCGGAGCACCAATGAAATTTACCGGATGCTGGTGTGCCTGGAGGAACGTGGCTACTTAGTCAGAGAGGAAGTTTCCGGCAAATACCGGCTTTCACTTAAGCTCTTTAACCTTTCGCATCGACATTCCCCAGTTGATGACATTCGAAGAGTCTCCGAATACCCGATGCAAGAACTTTCGGAAATCACCCAACAGTCATGCCACCTTGGTGTCATTTACCTTGATAAGTTAATGGTTATTCACCAATCAAAGAGTCCCGGGCCTATCTCACTTTCTGTAGAAGAGGGAAGCCTTTTTCCACTTTTACTAACAGCATCCGGCCGAACCCTGCTGGCATTTATGGGCGAAGAACGCAGACAAAATATATTTGATCGAAGTGCTGAATTCCAGGCATATTCTTCCAAAGAGCAAAACGAACTCATTGAGGGCCTGACCAAAATCCGAGAACAAGGATATTATGCCAAAAAAAGCGATGTATCTCAGGGCGTAACGGATATCGTCGTTCCAATAGGGAACAGTAATACTAAGCTCTTTGCTTCACTTGCTGTATCAATCTTCACCACACAAATCAACGACACCATTTCTAAGAATGAAATAATTTCAGCTTCTCAAAAAACATCTGCTAAAATATTACAACGATTGGGGATGGAGGCTGATTAATTTACTAAATAACGCGTTTACCGGTTAAAACCTACGTTATCCTCTTGTGTCATCCCGATGAACCCGACCCTTGTCGGGGGAAGAGGGATCTCAAGCGTTGATACAAGCAGTTCTGAGGTAACAATTACGACCTCTAACACATTTGAGATCCCTCACATGCGTTAGGGATGACATGAAGGGGGCTATTGTAGGGTATCGTTAACATATTCAACCGGTAAACGCGTTAAATAGTCTTTTACAGCTGAATCTTTAGGACAGTGGCCATAGTTTTATCCAATTTTTGGGGTAACGCTATGGATAATCCTGTCTGTTTTTGTTCCCAGCTAAGTTCTTGATCCATTCCTATAAGTGTGATATTAGATACATTAGTCTCGTTTGGAATATTTTCTTCAGCAAAAGATTCCAATAATATATCATCCTGTGGTTTGGGCTGGCCAAGCAGTATTGCATAGACTACATTTTCTTTTGTTGTATAGCGAATATCCTGGACTGAATATTCACGTTCATGATACTCCTCATCAGAACTTTTATCCTTATTTTGGTCTCTTTGATAGCGGGGTCCCTCACCATAACGAAACCACGGGCGACTACCATAAATCGCCTCACCATTTTTATTCAACCATTGACCAATTTGCAACAATATGGACCGTTGATTTTCTGGGATAGTTCCATCTGCTTTGGGAGAAATATTCAGAAGGTACACTCCATTTTTACTGACCACGTCAATCAAACTGTGCAATATGTCTTTTGCTGGGCGTAGCTCCATATCCTGGGTGTAGCTCCAGCTAAAAGTTGTGATTGGCTCCTCCGTCTGCCAGACCTTCTCTCCTATTTGATTGATGCGTGTTTTTTCATGGTTTTGGACACTCACTTCTGTTGGCAGATCATTGTCTTTGTGAAGAACCACACCCTCATTTTCCATCCCTCTTTTCTCATTATTGCTACGGAAATGCTCGACAATATCTTTGCGATAGGACTCTTCAATATGCCCCAACCGAGTATCAAAATAGATCATATCCGGGTTATAACCATCGATCACTTCATGGACTTTATCAGCCCAGAATTTGCAAAATGCTTCATCAGGCTTGGAGGCTGATTCTTTATGGCGCCAGGCTTCCTCTGAAACCAGCGGGCCATAAAGCTCTGAATAAGCAGGGTTCCCAGCATCCACAACAGTTGAGTCCTTAAATGTAGGATACCAACCCCAATGCCATTGGTGATGAAAGGTGGTGATAAACTTGAGGTCTTCTTTTCGAATAGCCTGCTCCATCGCCCCCACAACATCTACCTTGGGCCCCCGATCTTTTGCATTCCAGCTATTAACGTCACTATCCCACATAGAAAATCCATCAGCATGTTCGGCAACGGGACCCGCAAAACGAGCACCGGCCTTGGCAAAAAGCGACGCCCATGCATCAGGGTCAAAATTGAGGGCCTTAAACATGGGTACAAAATCCTTATAGCCAAACTCATCAAGTGGACCATAATTTTCCAGATGGTAATCGTTGGCTTTACTATCCGGGAAATACATATTCCGGGAATACCACTCGCTGTGATAGGCCGGCACATTATAAACACCCCAGTGGAAATAGATTCCAAATTTGGCATCCTTGAACCATTCAGGTGTGCTATTTTCAAGTTCTTCCCAGTTCTGTTTTTTTGTTTCCGAACTGTTACTACACCCTAAAAGTAGGGCAAACAATAGTAGCGACAATAAGCTTTTCAGTAGCAGTTTATATTTCATATTTGGTGGATTTCAGTTGGTTAATTCTAAGGTGAATTCAATATAAGAAATGAAGATATAAATCTCCCCTTGAGGGGAGTCCGCCTTTAGGCGGGAGGGGTGTTCAGAGCACTGGAGATAGCGAACAGCTCCCGCCCAAATTCTGAAAACTCACAAAATTTGGGCCCCCTCCTCAAGGAGGGGTTGAAAAATACCATTTCTTATAAATAATCCTCGGGGTAAGCCCCGAGGTATTCAACAGGAATAAGTTCTTACTTCATTTTAATGAAAACCTAAGGTTTTCAAACTTTCCTTATTTTACCCTGAGGCAAGCCTCGGGGAATTCTTTGATTAAACTCTTATCTGGAGCTCACATTAATTCTGTCGAGTAAACCCGGGCATTTTAGCCCGAGATTCTCACAGAACCGTGCGTACTACTCTCGCATTACACGGCTCTTGTTCTCTTTGCCGCTGGCTTCACGTTCCGATTGGAAGCGTGAATTGCCTCCGTGACACTCAATACCCTGGATTTTGTTCCAGGTTTGGATTCGAATTCAACTGCTGCTGGGGAATTGGGAAGATGTTCCTGGTTTTATCGACAGTACCTTTAAACATCCAGGAGCCTGAAGCGAATTCATCAAATCGTACAAGATCATTGCGTCTCCAAGCCTCCCCGGCAAACTCCCATCCACGTTCTGCAAGCAGCGTATCCATGGTCAGCGATGCGGTGGAGTACATACGCTGGCCCGGATTTTCAAATGCTCTGCTCCGCACTTCATTTACCAATGTAACGGCCTCATTCGTAGCAGTACCTCCATTTTGCCGCATGAGTACCTCTGCTTTCATTAATAAAACATCCGCATAGCGGTAGATAGCATAGTCATTATCCAGAGAATATTCCTGGGCACCCGAATAGTCATATTTCATTAATCGAGCACCTTCATTTTCATGGGCGTTTTCCAAGGAACTGATGCTGACAGTATACACCAAAGCGGAATCTGAAGGGAGTTCTTGATTATTGTAGAGCGTGTCCCCTTCAGGAGTGGTTTGCACGCCCGTAAGCCAGATATCCTTTCTTTCATCTGCATCGTTGTACGACCGCATAAATTCAGGCCCACCGGCAAAGCCTCCCCAAGCCCCGTACTGCATGTTCACCGCCTGATTTCCTACAAAGTGAAGGGTCCAGAAATGCGGCTGGTGCATCGCTCCCCATTCTGTGGTATAAGTGTGGTCGTAAGGAATGACTAATATATTTTCGGATGATCCCTGATTCTCTACTGCAAAATTGGCAAAATAGTCCTCTTCCAGCGAGTATCTACCGGAATCTATAATTGCATTCAGGGCAGCTAAAGCATCCTCATAGCGAGAAGAACCGGTATACACTTCCGCATTCAGGTACAGCTTAGCCAAGGTCGTATAGGCCGCCCAACGATGAAATCGTCCGTATGTGTTACTATTTACTTCCTCACTGAGATTGGGAATAATCGATACTAATTCTTCTTCAATAAAATTAAATACTTCTTCTCGACTATTGGTGGCTGGGGCAGCGTCAGCATTTTCGTAGCTTGTTACAAGGGGAACATTGCCAAACATATCCAAAGCCAAGAAATACCAGAAAGCACGGAGACCTCTTAACTCATAGATAATAAGCTGCAGGGCTTCGCTTTTTTCTTCAATTTCTTGAAACTGATGCAACAAGCGATTAGTAGTATTAATACCACTAAAAATATCATTCCATGCGATATTGGTATTACCTTCTTCTGTATGCCAATTGTGGCGCTGATAGCGCTGATACATCCCGTCATTATACCAATGCTGGCCACGGGTTGGGAGTACCATTTCATCGGAAGTAAACTCCTGTACTCCCCAGATACCCGATACTTCTGTATAAGTTCTTAAATTTGAGTACGCAGGACCTGCTGCGGCTAATACCTGACGTTCATTCTCGTAAAAATTCTGTTCCGAAATATCACTATGGACATTTTGAGAAAGGTCGTTACAAAAGCTAAGTACAAGTACAATACTTAACAAGGTCAATATTATGAGAATTAGTTTCTTCATGATATTCAAAATATGTTTTAGAATGACAAATTAACGCCCAGCGTAAAGGTGCGAGTACTTGGATAGTCCTGCCTGTCATCAAGCCCCGGTGTTAAACCCCCGGTAGCCACTTCCGGATCAAGGCCCGAATAGCTTGTTATCAGCAGCAGGTTTGTTCCGGTTAAAAAGACCCGGGCATCCTTGAAACCGATCTTTTCGGCAGGCAGCGTGTACCCCAGCGTCAGGTTATCAAGTTTTATAAAATCGGTATCCTCCACCTGTAAGCTCGAAAAACGTGGATCATCTCTGACCTCAGAATTCATGGCCGATACCATAATATTGTTAGGCAAGCTGGTAAGATTCTCGTACCAGATACGTTTGTGATTAATCACCTGGTGTCCGAACATACCTCGAAACATCACGGTCATATCCCAATTCTTATAGTTTAACCTACTTGTCAAGCCAGCAAGAAAATCGGGCACTCCATTTCCAATATAAGTACGGTCTTCGGGAGTATACTGATCGTCGTCATTCAAATCTAAAAATATCCATTGCCCGTCTTCAGTCAATCCTTCGTACCGATAGCCATGAATACTCCCGATCGACCGTCCGGGTTCATACCGGTGACTCCATGCCTCGATACCGGGCGAACCTATAGCCCCTACATTTCGATATTCCAGCTGATATTGATCATTCGAGAGCGTTAATAATTCATTTTTACGGTACTCTACATTAAAATCGACCGCCCAGTTTAATCTCTTGGTTTGGACCGGCACGGTATTTAGGGATATCTCAAAGCCGCTGTTTCGCATCGTTCCTACATTGGCCCAGGTCGTTTCATAAAGGTTTGGAGGCACTGGTACATCGTATTCATGAAGCAAGTCTTTGGTATCGCGCCGATAGTAGTCTATGGCTCCGCCCAGGCGCCCGCCGGCCAGGCTCCAGTCAATACCGACATTGAGCTCCTCCTTGGTTTCCCACTGCAGGTTGGGGTTAGAGTTGCTGACCGGCTCATATCCCGGGATAAATTCTCCCTGGTAATAGAAGTATCCGCTGGTATTCAACCTTTGTAACGGTATATACGGACTTATTCCCTGGTTACCCGTAATACCAAAACCGACTCTCAGTTTTAACAGCTCAAACTGGTCGGAAAGCCCGGTAAATGCTTCATTCGATAAGTCCCAGGCAGCTGAAATAGCCGGAAAGAAGCCCCATTTATTATTCTCACCAAATTTGGAAGAACCTTCGTAGCGGCCGCTGGCACTTAAGAAGTACTTTTGATCAAAGTTATAGGTTAGACGAGAAAAATAGCCTACAAGCTTACTTTCTGTCTTATATGAACCCATGCCGGCCTGTCCTTCTTCCAAATAACTTCCGGACCCAAGGTTATTGTAGGAAAATCCGTCGGTGATGAATTCAGTGTTTTCAGCATCAAAGCCTTCATCGGTGAACTTCTGGTAAGAGTATCCTCCTATCAGGTCAAAAGAATGCGAACTGATATTCCGAGACCATTCCACAGTCGACTCAAAAGTATTCGTCGTGGTTCGACCGGCTGCTCTTGAGGCTGTACCATGGGTGCCGTTGACTTCCTGTGGATAAGAATAACTGGGCTCATAATATCCATTGAGCCATTTATCAGACTGCATCCCTGCTTGTGCCGTAACCTCCAGATTCTCCACAATCTTCAACGAGGCCGCCAGGTCACCATGAAATCGGGTCGTTCCATCATCAGTTGTTCGTTCCGTCAACACGCCAACAGGATTTTGATACTGCCAGGCGCCCAGTTTTTCATTGAGTTCTCCATTCTCATTATATACAGGTTCGGTCGGATTCCATTTTATGGATTGCCGTATCGCGTCATAGTCTACTGTATTCTCCTGCAGATCTGAAACACCGAGCCTCAGGTCAAACTGCAGGCGGCCATCCAGGCTGGACTGCTGTAAATTTATATTACCCCGGTACTCGCTCTGCCCAGAGCTAAGCATAACCCCCTGTTGATTCGCATAATATAGAGAAGCCCGATAAGTGGTGTTTTCCATCCCACCGCTCAGGGCCAGGCTGTGTATATTGCTGATGGGGTTACGAGTAGTCTCATTGAACCAGTCTGTTGATGCCCCGTAATCGGTCATGCTGGAAGCAATATCGGGATCCGTCTCGGAAAGACGACTTTTCAGCGTTCGGTACTGCTCGGCACTCAGAACATCAATACTACGCTGGATTTGCTGGGTTTGCACCTTGCCGGAATACTCCACCTGCACGCTACCGGCTTTCCCTTTCTTGGTGGTAACCAAAATCACACCGTTAGTCCCGCGCGTACCGTAGATTGCAGCTGCAGACCCATCCTTTAAAATATCAATAGATGCAATGTCATTGGGATTAAGCTGATTTAAATCCCCGCCCGGAATACCATCAATAACGACCAGTGGTTCCGAACTTGCATTCAAACTGGATGATCCCCGGAGACGTACTTCAAAATCAGCTGTAGGATCGCCCCCATTTGTGTTCACCACCGATAAACCCGCTACTTTGCCCTGAAGCAGCTGCATGGGATTACTGACAGCTCCTTCATTAAAATCTTCAGGAGTGACCGAACTCACTGAGCCTGAAATTTCCCGCCGGGTTTGGGTACCATATCCTACTACCACCAATTCTTCGCCACTAATCGCTTGCGGTTGAAGGGTAATATCAATTGATGTACGCCCGGCGATAGCAACTTCCTTCGTTTGGAATCCCACAAATGAAACTACCAGCGTATCTTGCAAAGAGGGTACAGTAAGTTCATAGCTTCCATCTGCATTAGAACTGGTGCCGGCAGAAGTACCTTTTACCAGAATATTCACCCCGGGAAGAGGTTCTCCCGTAGAGGCATCCGATATAGTCCCTGTAATAAATTCCCTAGCTTGATCCTGGGCAAAAGCTTTACCATTTGTTATGGATAGTAGAAATAATAAAAATCCGCCCAGAAAGAAGGTATTTACAAACCTAAAGTTCATTATACGTATATGATCAACAATCTGTCTTTTCCCCATAACCCTGAATTTATATTTGAATTTATATTTTATATAGAAATAAATTTATGATTTTGCAAGATTTTACGCAATTTTTTTGCCGCTATTTTAACTATCCATCTGTCATTTTAAGGCTGCCAAAGTTGTCTATAAATCGTGATGCCTGTTGATAATGTTGAGCCTCATAGAGTTTGGGAAGCAGGCGGTCCTATTTCAGAAATGATATAGAGTCCTTTTGTAAAACCTAACTTGTCAAGTTGAAAGGGGTATGGCGATCTTTTTTAAATATCTTCCATACATCCAGTACCAGAAGACCCAGGGTTTGGCCGCGTTGGATGGGCCTTGGATAGTAATATTCGACTTGAATGGGATATCCTGTGCAGTAACCCCGTTACCTATCGCGAATAGGGTGATCTCACAAAAGAGTAATACAGTTCTGATAAGTATGACCCGGTACTTTTTCATGAGCATTTGCATAACAACTGATCTCTGGTCCCTGGCTTCAATTCTTCTTTTCTAATTGAGGAACAAACTAAAATTTGACATCATATCCACTTACAATATTCACTGTTCGGGTCATTGAATCGCCGTGTTTGTCAGTTACGGTAAACTGGAAGGATCCCAGCCCCTTACTTTTAGACTTAAACTCGGCTACTCCACCTGAAACCGTTACCGATCCATTGACGGTATCTGATATAGTGAAGGTCGGCGCATCCGTATAACCCCGAGTCAACTTCTCCAGATCAATCTTAATAGTGGTTTCTGAAGGAGCGCTGTAATGTGGCTCAGCCATCCACGTGAGATAGCGGTTCAGATTTGTAAATCCGTCTCGGTCTTCACCAGCATTGGCATCCGAAAAGTCGCCCTTGTCAGAATTAGGATCCAAGCCGTGGATCGCTTCCCACCAGTTTGGCAAGCCATCGTCATCACTATCCCAATTCTGATCCCGATGGATTTCTGGATAATTTTCGTAGCCTCCTACATCCTTTTCATGATCGGGAAAGCCGGGCTTTCCGCTCACACTTCCCTTCGCTGAATAGGTGCCCTCGAGCGTTTCTTTTATCATCCGCTGATCCTGCTGATCCAGCACGGGCTGGTTACTTCCCACATCCGACAATACATTCTTGTAAGCATTCTTTGCTGACTGTGTAGTAACATGGGGAGGGAAAAACCGTTCTTCAACATACGTTTTATATTCCACATCCTTTCCAGACGCTTTCCGTCCATCTTCCTGATTACTTTTATCAAAATATCCTGGCATTATGTTACCTTGAAAGTAAACTTGCTGCTTCCCTCCCCCGTACGCTTCATGCTGGGCATTAAATGCATAAAAGAAGGTAGTTCCGGCTCCGGGTTTGTAATAATTATTGACGAAGTTCACTTTACTGGCTCCGCCGTCAGTTGCTCTTGTCCCCCAGTTATACACCACGTTGTTACGGATGTCAAGCTTGCCAATATACTGGCCATTTCCATTAACCCCGCCGGCCAAGCTCCAATTGCGACCATAATTGTGTGCTAAAAGATTATGATGAAAACTTCCGATACTTCCCCCGATACTTGCTGCATAGCCATGCGCCGTTCCCGGTGGGTATTTATCATGGCCGGCTACGTTTAGTGCTTCGGATATTAAAGTACGCTGCAGGGTAATATTCTTGGCACCACGGGAACTGAACGCCTCGTCCATCGTCCAGCTGATAGAGCAGTGATCCATGATACTGTGATTATTTCCGGTCAGCCCCATACCGCCATAGGCCACGTTATCCGCTCCCAGGCGAACCCGCATGAATCGAACAATGACGTCGTTTCCGGTGACCCCGAAGGTGGCATGCTTCATGGCGATGCCCTTGCCGGGAGCGGTCTGCCCCGCAACAGTGATATACGGTTTATCAACATTCAGAGTAGAATCCAGATAAATCATACCGGATACCTCAAATATGATTGTTCGTGGACCAATCTCTTTATTCACCGCTTCCCTCAAGCTCCCCGGTCCGCTGTTGTTCAAGTTGGTCACTTTTACCACTTTGCCACCGCGGCCTCCACGGGCAAAACGACCGTAGCCCTCTGCTCCGGGAAAAGCAAGCTGAGCCGTACGAAAAGTCCATACATCGCCACGGGTTTGGGTGCCATCCGAGACTTCATCCACACGCCAGTAATAGGTGAGCATGCTATATAGGCTATCAACGTGAAAGGTCGTATCCTGATAATTTCCTTTGAATTGTGAAGAAGCGCGATTAGCCGATGCCACAGCACTGGAATCGGTTCCAAAATAGAGATCATGTGAATCGGCCTTGTCAGCGCCTGACCATTGCAAGGTAAATTCGTTGTTATCCGCCTCTATATGTTCATCTCCGTTTGTAGGAATAGGCAACCGCGCCTGATTTTTGACATTGGGAGTATTAAGCTCAAAACCATTAAGCATAACATTCTTCACCGTGGCCGCAGATCCTTCATCGGGGGCAAAAACAATGGTATTCGTCTGATTCTTTTTGGCTGTTATCTCGAGGTAGGCCGTTTCTCCGTTAATATCATTCAATTCTCGATTACTAGGTATCAGTCCCTTAACCTGCATCTCCCCATCTACAGAAATATTAATGGGGCTGAACGAATTATTTTCGGGATTCTGAACGGTATTGTGATAGGTGAGCAACGTATGCTTCCCAAGAGGAAGACCCTTGATTACCATTTTAATTTTCCCTCCTTCTTTGCCCTCCTGAACGGTCATCCCATCATTTATCAATTGGGCATAGTTGGGAGCTTGTATTCCTACCTTGTACCAATGAGAGCTAAGCCCTGTACCTTCATTCCCTGCATGGCTGAAGGTGATCTCAACGTCGCCAAAAGTTCTGCTGTGCTCTTCTGCTTCATTAATAGCCCAGCTTTGGTATCCCAATTTATTTACTTCTTTAGCCGGTCGACCGTACTGATCTAAATCCACCTTAAAAGAGGGTTCTTGCGCATAAAGAATGGACGGCAGAATAGCTAATGAGCCAACAAGAAAAAACAATCTTGCAATGAAGCCGCATGAATTTCT
>DATGUX010000448.1:0-12225 GCA_035300985.1 Fodinibius sp. | reverse complement strand
GTCGTATGGACGATCAGTACACCTAAAGCTCCCATTTCGCGAGCCTTTTCATATTTATAATCGTAGCGCCCGTAATACAACCGGGTTTTACCCTTGAACAAATCAGGGTCGGTATGGGGATCGTTATTTTTAACGACCCAGATCTTCCCTTCAACATCTGCTTCTTTAAAGTCATCCCAGTCTTCCTCAGGCGCTTGAATGCCGTACCCCACATACACGAGCTCAGCCTCATCGATCGATACTTCTTTTGCCATATTACTCGGCCAGGCCATAAAATCAGTGTAGTAATCCAGGGTGCTGATTGTCTGTCCGTCCTCATTGATATCTATCTGAGCATCCTGATCGGTTGTCTGGCCCACAAGCGGTACTTCCTGCACATAACTGCCATCGGGCATTCCGCCCTTCACACCATATTCTTTTAGCTGTGCCACCAAATAGTCAATCGTCTTTGCTTCTCCTTCAGTACCGGTGCCACGCCCTTTAAATTCATCCGCAGAAAGCTTTTTGATTGGCTTCATCAAACTCTCCTCGGTTATAGTGTTGGCCACTTTTTGAAGAGGTGTGTCTCCACATCCCGTCATAACGGCCGCAATAAACAATAGTAATAACTTCCTAATCATTGTAGCAGGTTTCATTTAAATTTAGATCTACTTCAGGGCATAATGTACAGGCATTTTTTTATTTTTACCAAGTTATGTTTCAAGGCCTGAATTGTTGATCATCGACTGGAGATAGTAACCCAGAAGCATGAGCGCTCCTCCCAGCCCAATGAAAAGCAGGATCCGCCAAAGGGCCTGCAATTGGGACAGATCTACTAAAAACAGCTTCCCCACAACCAAAAGGACCGTTATTAAACCGGTCAGTCGCGCCATCTTTCCGTATTTGATGAAGCCTGTAATAACCAAGCCAATCGCATAGAGTCCCCAAACAATGGTTACCCAAGCCTGCCCGTTCGGTAAGCCGGAAAAAATCCGATAGATCCAAAAAAGCAGCATCAGGTGGGAGCAAATGCGGTAAAGCAACGACAAATCTGTGCGGCGAAGCCAATACGGAATAAGAATCCCGCCCGAAATAATGAAAGCAAGTTGCAAAAGCGAATCCATATCAATGAATAAGCCATCCGATACCGGTGCGTACAGCAATTCCGTTAGGGTCCAGTAGAATAAGAACAAAAACAGCAGGTGGGCACTGATATTCAGTTTAGTATCGGCCGTTCGGAAGGCTATATAGCGCACGAACACCGCTTCAGCTGCCAGCGCGGCATACAATAGTGTTCCCTCGAAGAAAAGGGTAATGCTGATTGTTGCCATAATGAATCCCATAAAGGCGTGTAAAAAAGCAAGGATGGGATAACCTTTGCCATCCAAATAAAAATATCCGGCTCCGCCTGCTGCCCCCAGCGAGAGTGAGAGCAGGGCCGCCTGGTCTGCCGAAAAATCCCAATGCATGGCCATAAGAGCCAGCAGCCACAGCGGAACCCAGAAAATAGACAGTTGCACCGTAGCGGGAGGGCGTTGAATACTAACATTAGTTTGCCGCCAGACGGCCGCAGCCCACGTAGCAAGCACCCAGACCAGCATACCTGCCTGAAGCATCCACTCGTCTGCGGATGACAAAGGCTCATTATTGAATGATGAAGATAACACGCCGACAAGAAGCACCCCCAGCCCGCCAACCAGCAATGACCAGAGCAGAGACACCCAGCCTTTGCGGAAATAGATGATTGCTCCCGCCGCCAGGATAAGCGAGACATAGGCCATCAGCATTAATACACTTCCTGAGCCGCTATACAGCATAAAGGGCGTGCCGAGGGCGCCCAATGTGCCCGTCACTGAAAGAATAGGTGCATCCTGTTGCAGTGACAGTAAAAGAGCCAGCAGTGTCACCACAATCATGAAGGCCCAGATAATGGCTCCCGGGAGAAAGGAGTAGAGTTGGTAGGTAGCAAATCCGGTGATATAGAATACCGCTATGCCTCCGCCCAGTAAAATCTGCCGGAATGGGTTCATCTCGCCGGACATCCGCAGGCCCGATATAAAAAGGAAGAGCCCGATGCCCAGCCCGATCGCACTGCGAACGGCCGGGATGAGCCAGCCCTGATCAATCGAATATTTGAATAAAAAGGCTACTCCAATAAGCAGCAGACCTATGCCGATACGGTTCAGCCATTGCTCGCCGGACTGTAGGTTGTCAGCCATCGAGCGGATATTTTCTCGCGCCGCTTCTTTTTTCTTGGAATAGCCGGTTGAAGAGTCAGTAGCTTCTTCAGGGTCGGGACTCCCGGCCCTGCTATCCAGCTGATGCTCGAGCTCCTGCACCCTGTCTTCAAGGTGTCGAAGCCTTTCTCGCAGCTCTTCATTATTTTGATCGGGCATCACTAAATAGCTATTATAGTTAAGGTCTTCATTCTGATATTCAGGCGCCGAATCCGGGCACTGCTGTAATAATCACCATAGTTGGGTTAAATTACAATACTATTTATGAGCTCACTGAAGGGAAAAAATGTGCTTATTACCGGCGGTGGAGACGGTATTGGCCTCCTGACAGCGGAAAAGCTGCTTGAGGAGGGCGTAAATAACATTATTATTTGGGATCTCAACCCCGAAAACCTGGCCTCAGCCTCCAAAAAGCTTCAAAACCCCTCCGCGAAAATCATAGCGCAGCAGGTGGATGTGAGTAATACCGAGCAGGTTATTAAGATGGGTCGCCGGCTGCTGGCTGATATTGGAGCCGTGAATATTCTTATCAATAATGCGGGTATTATCATCGGTGGCCCTTTTTCGGAAATCACTCCTGAGCAGATCCGCCGAACGATAGCTGTAAATTTAACGGCAATGATGCAGGTGGCCCGTACTTTTTTGCCGGCTATGAAACGTCAAAACAGCGGACATATCGTCAACATTGCCTCTGCTGCCGGGCTGACGCCAAATCCCAATATGTCGGTCTATGCGGCCAGTAAATGGGGCGTAGTCGGCTGGTCGGAATCACTGCGCATTGAGCTTGAACAACAAAACACCGGCATTCACATAACCACAGCCGAACCCAGCTATATTGACACCGGCATGTTTGCCGGCGTAACACCACCGATGCTCACCCCCTTACTTAAGCCTGAGAAGTTTGTACAGCGAATGCTACGGGCCGTAAAGAAAAATCACATCCATCTCCGCACGCCTTTTATGGTAAAATTGTTGCCTTTATTACGCGGCATACTCCCCGCCCGGCTTTTTGATCTTGTAGCAGGCCGATGGTTCGGTGTTTACCGCTCTATGGATACTTTTACCGGAAGAAACAACACGCATTATGAATAACATTAATCAACAGCGACATTTCTTTGAAAGCGGAAAAAGCCGCAACGCAGACTTCCGAATTGATCAGCTTAAAAAGCTTAAGCATTTGCTGCAGCAAAATGAGGATGCTTTTTTTGAAGCACTGCAGACCGATTTCAAAAAGCCTGCTTTTGAAACCTACGCCACCGAACTACTAATTCTGTATAAAGAGATCGACCTTCTGGCGAAAAACATCAAGCGATGGAGCAAGCCCCAAAAAGTTAGCGGATCGCTGCTTAACTTTCCATCGCGTAATTATATTCACTCACAGCCATACGGCATTTCGCTGGTCATCGGGACCTGGAACTATCCTATTCAACTCACACTCAATCCGGTGCTTGGCTCTATGGCCGCCGGTAACTGCACAATTGTGAAACCATCGGAACTGGCGCCGGCTACGGCCGAACTGCTCGACCAAACCATCAACGCTCACTTCGATCCCGGTTATCTGCAGGTTGTTCAGGGCGATGCTGAAACTACCCAGCAGTTACTGGATCAGCCGCTGGACTATATCTTTTTTACCGGCAGCACGCGCGTGGGCAAAATCATTATGAAAGCGGCCGCCGAACAGCTGACGCCGGTCACGCTGGAGCTGGGCGGCAAATCGCCGGCTATCGTTGACCGCTCGGCCGACCTTAAGACCGCCGCACGCCGCATTGGCTGGGGCAAATTTATCAACGCGGGGCAAACCTGCGTAAGTCCTGACTATGTTTATATCCACCGCTCGCAGCAGGATACCTTCTGCGAACTTATTGAACAGCAAATTTCTGAATTTTACGGCTCCGACCCGAAGAATAACCCCGACTATGCCCGCATCCTAAACCGGAACCATTTCAACCGCCTCAAGCAGATGATCGATCCCAAAAAAACTATCGCGGGCGGACAAACTGATGCCGATGAGCTCTACATCGCTCCCACCGCAATGAAGGATATAAGCTGGCGGGATGATGTAATGCAGGAAGAAATTTTCGGGCCCATTCTGCCCATACTTACCTATCAAAAAATAGAGGAGGCGATCCGGGCGGTACAAAACCATCCCAAACCGCTGGCGCTTTATCTGTTTACATCCGATAACAAGGTAGAACAGGAGGTTATTGAAACCGTGCCTTTTGGCGGAGGCTGCATCAACGATACGGTAGCTCATCTGGCCAATATGGAACTGCCTTTTGGCGGTATAGGCCAAAGCGGGATAGGCAACTACCACGGCAAGGCCAGCTTTGATCTCTTTTCGCATCAGAAGAGTGTGATGCATAAGGGAACCTGGCTGGATATACCGCTACGATATCCGCCCTATAAGGGCAATTTAAAATGGCTTAAAAGACTGAAAAGATTCCTATGAGTGATACTTTTAAAGCATTAGTTGTAGAAGAAAATTCGGATGGCTCTTTTGAGCGAGCCGTTCGCCAGTGGCCTCTCGACAGGCTTCCCGACCACGAAGTGCTGGTCCGCGTGCACTACTCCTCGCTGAATTATAAAGATGCACTGTCCGTCTCCGGTAATAAGGGCGTTACGCAACACTATCCGCATATTCCCGGTATCGATGCGGCGGGCGTTGTTGAGCAAAGCAGCAATAACCGGTTTCGCCCGGGAGATCGCGTAATTGTTACCAGCTACGACCTCGGCCAAAATACCAGTGGCGGTTTTGGGCAGTATATCCGCATTCCCGGCGACTGGATTGTGCCCCTGCCTGAAGGATTGACGCTGTTTGAGAGTATGGCGCTGGGCACGGCCGGACTTACCGCAGCCATTGGTGTTCATCATCTGCGCCACAACGAGGTAAACCCCAACGATGGCCCCATTTTAGTCACTGGTGCCACGGGCGGCGTAGGTACAATGGCCATCAGCATTCTGTCGAAACTTGGGTATAAAGTGGCCGCAGCTACGGGCAAGACAGATCAAAAAGAGTATCTGGAAAAGATCGGAGCCTCTTCGGTTATCCATCGCGAGGAAGTGCAAGATCACAGTGACCGGCCGCTGCTGAGCCGCCGCTGGGCAGGCGTTATAGAAACCGTGGGCGGCATTATGCTTGATACAGCTATCCGTCAAACACACCGGGCCGGCACCGTAGCCTGCTGCGGCAATGTGCTTGGCCGGGAACTTCACACCAACGTCTATCCTTTTATTCTGCGCGGTGTTCATCTGGCAGGTATCGACAGCGGATACTGCTGCATGAAACTCCGTAAGCAGCTCTGGAACCGGATGGCTACGGACTGGAAGCCTTCTTCACTGGAACAAATTGCCCGAACCTGCTCACTGGAGGAGCTAAGTATGGAAATTGATACTATTTTAGAGGGTCAACAAACCGGGCGGCTGGTACTCAAGTTGGGTTCATCCGGGATTCCAGCAGAAAACACGGTTTAATCGCTGTTGTCTCCGGTTTTGGACAAAGGAAAGTTCCCATCCAAAGCAGCAAGAAGGTGAGGTTTTAAATCTTCTCTCGTGATAGGCTTATCTAAAAAGCACGTATGTTGTATGGCCACCGCTTCACTTTTTTGCAGCTCTCCCGAACTCCCTGAAAGAAAGATAACCGGCACCTGCGAATTTTTCCTAATTTGTTTGGCCGCATCTACGCCCGACATCGCCCCCCGCAGGGAGATATCCATAATGATAACATCCGGATCCAGTGCGGCCGCTTTTTGTACCGCTTCCTCACCGGATACCGCTTTGCCCGCCACCTGAAGGCCCATACTTTGAATATGGCGCTCTGCAACCATGCTCAACAGCATATCGTCTTCAACAATAAGTACCTTGTCACTCCTTCCCGACGTCATATAGGCTCTGTATGGTTATAGAAGATCAGAACTTATCTCGATTATTAAAATTCCCTAATAACTTAAAAACTATTTCATCATAGCCAAAATTAATAAAATAACGTTACCTAACGGAGAGAAAGGACTGCTTTAAAGAGACTATATTTATAAAATAGAATAGAGGGGACGATCACTGTCGAAGAACGCAAGTTCGTAAACAATCCATTGGAAATTGACCAACAAACAACAAAGCCCTGCATCCTCATGTTTTAGGATACAGGGCTTGTGGTGGGACCGGGCGGAATCGAACCGCCGACACCACGATTTTCAGTCGTGTGCTCTACCGACTGAGCTACAGTCCCATCGTGCAGTAAGAGTTGGCAAATATAAAATCTTTTCAGCTTTATGCAAAGGATGGTTTCGGATTTTATCCATTTTCTTTGCCCGCCTGTATGTCACGCAGGCGAATTTGCAGCGTACGGCGGCCGTTCCAGTTATTCTCTTCCAGCGAATAAGCAATATTCAGCGGCTTATTCTCATTCCGGACAACCGGCAAGTATTCGTGCATATTAAAGCCTATCACATCGAAAACGCCCGATCCATTCTGAGCTACCTTCATCTTTAGGTGTCCTTTCCCAACAATGGTCGGTACTCCTACAACACGTACATCACGGCTGACAAAAACAGGCTGTAAATTTTCAGGCCCGTAGGGCTCAAACTGGCTCAATAGTTTCCAGAAACGCATATTAACATCACTCAGATCGAGCTCACAATCAATGCATAAATCCGGCTGAAAATCTTCTTTGGTCAGGCTCCTGGAGGCAATTTCGTTCATCCGGCGGCGGAAGGCATCCACATTTTCTTTGGCAATGGTCAAACCGGCCGCGTATTTATGTCCGCCAAACTGCTCCAGCAGATCCTCGCACTGTTTAAAGGCTTCATAAATATTAAAGCCATCAATGCTGCGGGCCGAGCCTTTGACCTTGCCATCAACATTGCTGAGCATAACGGCCGGGCGGCCATAAGTGTCCACCAGGCGTGAAGCTACAATGCCAATAACGCCCAAATGCCAATCGGGATTATGGAGAACCACCGACGAAATTTTATCCAGGTCATACTGCGAATCGACTATAGCTTTGGCCTCCTCCATCGTTTGGCTGTCTTTATCACGGCGGGCTATATTAATGCCCTCAAGCTCGTGAGCCCGCGAATCGGCCTCTGCCTTCGTTTCGGCAATCAATAGCTTCACCGCCTTGGTGGCATCCCCCATTCTTCCGGCCGCATTAATGCGCGGACCAATGGAAAAGACGATATTTGAGGTTGATATACTGCCCGGTTTCAGATTTATCAGATCCATAAGCGACCGGAGCCCAAGCCGCGGATCGTCGTTTATCTGCTTGAGTCCTTCTCGCATCAAAATACGATTTTCACCAACCATTGGCACAATATCCGAAGCAGTAGAAACCGCTACCAGATCGAGCAAGTCAAAAGCCATTTTCTGGGCCAACCCCAGCTTTTCCACGGTTCCCTGGATGAGCTTAAAAGCCACACCGGCGCCCGAAAGGCCATCAAAGGGATAAGAACAATCTGCCCGCTTGGGATCTAAAACCGCCAGCGCGTCGGGAATGGCCTTACCTACATTGTGGTGATCACAGATGACAAGATCGATCCCCTGCTCTTTGGCGTACTGTGCCTCATCAATGGCCGTAATGCCACAATCAACCGACACAATAAGATCGGCATTGATTTTGGCCGCATACTGGACTCCTTCAGCATTAATGCCGTAGCCCTCTTTAAAACGGTGCGGAATATAAAACTCTACATTTACCCCAAACTGCTTTAAAAAAAGATAGACGACCGAGGTTGCCGTAGTGCCGTCCACATCATAATCGCCATAAACCAGTACGCGCTCACGATTACGTACAGCCCGTGCCAGTCGATCTGCGGCGGCGTCCATATCCTGCATTAAAAACGGATCATGAATGTCGCTTACAGTTGGTCTGAAATATTTTTTTGCCCGTTCGAAAGAGTTAACACCTCGCAAAGACAACAGCAGAGCCATCTTCTTCGGAATGCCCAGCTGCTGCTGTAGTGAAAGCACCGTCTCTTTTCGGTCGGGTTCGGAATATACCCATTGGAAAGACATAGTTTTTGTTATCTGTTTTTTTGTTTGTTTTCATAAATAGATCATCAGCGTTCAGACTGAAGACTATACGGCTTTAATACAAGCGTAAACATTATTTTCGAGAGACCTTCGCCGAACTCTTCGGCCTCCTCCCGACTGCTTGAGCCGGAAGATGAGGAATACCAAAGGCTCTCTACTATTCTAAAATACAATTTCACAAACAAAAATCATTATTCAAATAACATCTCTTTTACCGGGGACTGCCTCTGTGCTTACTTCACCAAGATATACAGGTTACTAAAATTGTCCGTTTTTTTGTACTTTATAATACTTTTGATGGAGGCACAAACATGATATACGCATTCCTGGATAATAGCAATTTCAGGCACTCAGCAAGGGATCTCTCATTTTTTCTGTCTTGCTGAACAAACTCCCCACTTTTTATAAATCTTAATATTAATCCAAATTATCATGGAAAACACAGCAACAGAAGATCAGAGTACCGACATTAGCAAAAATTTTCCCTTATTCAACAAACTGCACGCTTACGAGCACGAACAGGTTGTGATCTGTTCGGAGCCTGCGATAGGACTTAAAGCAATCATTGCTATTCACGACACTACACTGGGGCCGGCCCTGGGCGGAGTGCGAATGTGGCCCTATGAAAATGAGGACGAAGCTATTCGCGATGTCCTGCGTCTTTCTCGGGGGATGACCTATAAAGCAGCCATATCCGGCTTAAATCTGGGCGGCGGTAAAGCAGTCATCATCGGGGATTCTCGCAAGGAGAAAAGCGAATCGCTTTTCAGAGCTTTTGGGCGCTACGTTGACAGTTTAGGCGGCCGCTATATTACGGCTGAAGATGTAGGCATTGAGGTGCAAAATATGGAATGGGTAAATATGGAAACCAAATACGTCACCGGGCTGCCCAGAGCCATCGGCGGAAGCGGTGATCCTTCGCCCGTTACGGCCTATGGCGTCTATATGGGCATAAAAGCTTGTGCTAAAAAGGCTTACGGATCCGACTCGCTGGAAGGAAAGCACATTGCCATTCAGGGTGCCGGACACGTCAGCTCTCACCTTTCCCGGTCACTAAGTGACGAAGGTGCCAAGCTTGTTATTTCTGATATCTATGAGGACAAAGTCAGTGCCTTAGCCAAAGAAGTAAATGCTGAAGTAGTCGATCCTGATGATATTTACGGAGAAGATGTAGATATTTTTAGTCCCTGTGCCCTGGGCGGTGTGGTTAATGATGAGACGCTCCAGCAGCTCAGCTGTGATATTATTGCGGGATCGGCCAACAATGTGCTGGACGATGAAGAAAAACACGGGCAAATGCTGGTAGATCAAGGAATCCTTTACGCTCCTGACTACGTGATAAATGCCGGCGGACTTATTAATGTTGCCAGCGAGCTGGAAGGCTTCAATGAAAAGCGGGCCCACGATCAGGCATCTAAAATTTATTCCACTATTCTGGATATCCTGAACTATGCGGATGAAAACGATATAACCACTACCTCCGCCTCCAATATATTAGCTGAAAAACGTATCCATGACGTAGGCGAAATCCACAAAATGTACACCTCCGAGAGCAAGCTTTCCGGCCATATTGGCGAGCTGTACAATCATGTATAATCTGTTTTTCTTATCTTTAAAGGCAGTTCAACCTGATGGGCTGCCTTTTTTATTGTTCAACTGCTTCATTTAATAGTGTCGTTTATGATTTCTAAAGAAGACTTTATTCAGAAAGACCGGCTTATCAAAGGCATCAGCACCAATGGCCATTTTAAAATATCGGTCGTTAAAACAACCGATGTTGTAAAAGCCGCCCGGCAAAAGCATGGCCTTTCTATGCTTAATACCGTTCTTTTGGGGCGTGCACTTACGGCTACGATGCTGCTCAGCTCCGAACTTAAAGGAGAAGAGCGTATACAGCTCCGCCTGGAAGGCAATGGTCCGGTACGGCTGCTTGTAGCCGAGGCCAACCGGGTAGGCGAGGTACGAGGTTATGCCCAAAACCCGGAGGCAACGCTTACTTATGGCAACGACGATACTCGCCTGGAAGACGGACTCGGCGTTGGCGTTCTCACCGTTCGTAAGATCCTTTATAACGAAGCCGAACCAAAAACAAGCAGCATTGAGCTGGCTAAAGGTAACGTCACCGACGATATTGCCTATTATATGCTGCAGTCGGAGCAGGTTCCATCGGCCGTTTTACTGGATGTCAGTATTGACGAGAAAGGGGCTATTACCGAGGCCGGCGGCATTCTCATCCAGCGCATGCCTGGTGCCCCCGAGGGAGTGATCGAAGAGCTCCAGCAAAAGATGCTGCATTTCGATTCAATCAGCCATCTTCTTGCCGACGGGGAGTATATCGACGATATTATGATTAAAGCCGCTGATCCACTCAACGTTAAGGAGCTGGATCGCCAGCCCGTAGATTTCTTTTGCCGCTGCAGCCGCGATCGTTTTGTTAATGCACTGGCTATGCTTGGCCCCGAGGATCTCAGGGAGATTCGCGACGAAGGGCAGGAACTGGTTTGCCATTTTTGCAATGAACACTATCACGTGAGCCAGCAACAAATTGAGGAACTGTTTAAGCAAAAGAAAGCGAAGATGAACTAAAACTCTATTATAATGCTATTCCGCCTGTTTCTCGTTCTTTTTATATTTTGTTCCTCAGCCCTTCAGGCGCAGGACAAAAACCTGCGTCAATACGGTATCGAAGTAGGGGTGCTGCCGGAGGGCTCATCCAACAGCATCACGGATGTTGATGGCGTCATGGTCGGTCACCAGACCATCATCCGGGGCGACAATATTCGTACCGGAGTGACGGCCATTCTTCCTCATGCCGGCAATATTTTTCAGCAGAAAGTGCCGGCGGCCGTCTATGTAGGCAACGGCTTCGGAAAATTGGCCGGGACGACCCAAATTCGCGAGCTGGGTAATATCGAAACGCCCATCATTTTAACCAACACACTAAGTGTCCCCACTGCAGCCGATGCGCTGATCGGCTACGTACTCAAACAGCCGGAAAATGGAGCTGTACGTTCCGTCAATCCCGTTGTAGGCGAAACCAATGACGGTTATCTTAATGATATTCGCGGCCGGCATGTGACAGAACAAGATGTATTGGAAGCCATCGAAAAGGCCGGGGACGGAGCGGTTGCACAGGGAAATGTAGGTGCCGGTACCGGCACCGTTGCCTTTGGCTTTAAAGGCGGTATCGGAACCTCATCTCGTACCCTTCCGGCCGATATGGGCGGTTATACCATTGGCGTGCTGGTGCAGACCAATTTTGGCGGCGTGCTTCAGATTGCCGGCGTGCCGATAGGTAAAGAGCTCAACAAATACTATCTCAGTGACCGATTAAATACTTCGCCCGACGGTTCGATCATGATTGTTGTTGCGACCGATGCTCCGCTGAGCGCCCGAAACCTGGAGCGGCTGGCCAAAAGGGCCATGCTTGGAATGGCCAAGTCCGGTGGCATCGCTTCCAATGGCAGCGGCGACTATGCCATTGCCTTTTCTACGGCCAACTCTACGCGCATTCCCTATCGTTCCGATTCTTCAACGATTACTAAAACCGTACTGCGTAATGGGTCTATGTCTCCATTGTTTATGGCCGTCAATGAGGCTACGGTGGAGGCCATCATCAATTCGCTTTTCCACGCGGAAGGTATGACCGGCAGAGATGGGCATTCCGTAAAGGAACTGCCGGTACAAAAGGTGCTTTCGATCATGGAAGAATACGGACGGACGGGCCATTAAAAAATGGCCGGTATTATTTTTGGAGTGTTCCAAAAGTCTTTAATCAGCCAGCGTATTGCCGCAGCGCTCAAGCCATAATCTGCATTCTACACCAGCCCGAGCCACCGGAAATTTGTAAATAGCGGCCAGATGATATACATTGCTTGTATACATTAGGTAGAGGATAAATTATGAAACGAACCCAAATATATCTCACCGAAAAAGAGCAGGATGAACTGCAGCGATTATCCGATAAAAAGGGCACCAGTAAAAG
>DATGUX010000447.1:0-6310 GCA_035300985.1 Fodinibius sp. | reverse complement strand
GAGCTTTAGCTACGGCATCCATCACTTCAAAAAGATCGTTGCCGTCAACTTTCATGCCGCCCAGTCCATAGCCCCAGGCGCGGTCAACGAGATCATCGCAGGCATACTGTTCATCGGCAGGGGTGGAAAGTCCATAGCCGTTATTTTCGACCATAAAGATGACCGGGAGCTCCCAAACGGCAGCCAGGTTCAGGGCTTCATGGAATTCGCCCTCGCTTGTGCCCCCGTCGCCACAAAAACTACAGGCCACAAATCCACTGTTGCGAAGTTTAGAAGCGAGCGCAAGTCCGTCAGCTACCGACATGGTTGCCGCCAGGTGGGAGATCATCCCAAAGATACGCTGCTCTTTTGTGCCAAAATGGAAGGAGCGATCCCGGCCTCCGGTAAAACCATCGGCTTTGCCCAGCCATTGACAAAAGAGTCGGTACAGATCAACGCCGCGCGTGGTAAAGACGCCAAGATTCCGGTGCATAGGCAGCAGGTAGTCGTTGTCATCCAGAGCTGCAACGGTGCCGACCGCGATAGCTTCCTGCCCGATACCGGAAAACCATTTACTGATTTTGTTTTGCCGCAGCAGTTTAAGCATGCGGCTTTCAATGCGGCGGGGCAGCAACAGCTGTTTATAAAGCTGGAGTGCGCGGGTTTTGCTAATCTCTTTGGTGGGGGAGAGCATAGAATTGCTAAAATATTTTCGTTTGCTTCTATATTTATCAGGTCAAACATTGGGGAGTTTGAGATCAATTGCAAGGCTGAATTTGGAGTCTGGTCCATCGGATATGTTTCCAGCACATATTATATTATTCCGGATTGAAATTGCTGAACTTAATATTTCGTGAAGAGTGGGATTGATGCATTATTTTTGTTTATTATCAGAACCTTTTGCAGGACAACTATAGGGCCCTGAACGGAGTTGAATGGGCCGGCTTTATTCGCGAAAACTCTATATGTTCTTGTTATTTGGTAATGCAAAGGCCATTAACATATTTCATTGCACACTAAATTAGTACTCATTGATTAATAGATTCGGTCGAAGCGCATACCTTTACGTTATTTTAGGTGCTTCTTTATGGGGAACTATCGGATTATTCGTAGACGTGCTTTATAAGGCAGGATTTACGGCTATGCAGATCGTTGCTCTTCGAGTCATCAGCGCCGCTATCATGCTGGTTGTGTATTTGGCCCTTAAAAAGCCGTCTTTGTTAAAAATAGACTGGAAAGATCTGTTTAGCTTCATCGGGACCGGTATTTTTAGCATCGTACTCTTTAACTGGAGCTACTTTTCTGCTATTGAAGAAGTGTCGCTATCTATAGCCGTGATATTACTCTATACCGGACCAATCTTTGTTACTCTGTTATCGCGGCTGGTATTCAACGAAAAACTTACTACACGGAAGGTGATCGCTCTGTGTGTAACCATATTGGGCTGTGCGCTTGTCATAAAAGTCATTCCTGCCGGCGACCAGCATATTTCGCTTTATGGTTTTGCCATCGGCTTGTTGTCCGGCTTTGCCTATGCGCTATATAGTATCTTTGGAAAGTTTGTGCTCCAAAAGTATGAGTCGCTTACGGTTATCACCTATACCTTTGTGGTTGCGTCGTTATTTATGTTACCTGTCAGCGGTCCAGGATTTAGCACTGCTCAGTTTGCTTCCGGGAAGATATGGATGATCGTTATAGGATTGGGATTAATTCCAACTGTTATCGCGTATTTACTATATACCATGGGATTAGCGATGATAGAAAGTAGTCGGGCATCAATTGCGGCAACAGTGGAGCCACTGGTTGCTTCCATCATTGGCGTAGTTATATTCAATGAAGTATTGAGTGCCTATCAGCTTTTGGGAATGGTGCTGGTGCTGGCTGCCGTTATTATGGTACAGTTTAAAAGCAAGGTACCTGCTCCGCGCTAAAAATGATTAAAGTATTTAACTGTAATTATAGTAGTTTTAGTTTGATGTTTATATAAATCCAATCTCTTGAATCATGGCTAATAATAAAATCTCCGGATGGATAATATTTGGTCTCTTATTTTCAGTATTGGCCGTTGTTCTGTTGGTGCTTTCGGGCTACGGTTATCAGTGGGGCTGGTGGAAGCTTGGAACGGCCTTTACCTGGCTATTGCCGGGCAGTATTCTGCTTGGACTACTTGGCTTTATTTTTGGCCTGATTTATTGGTTTGCCCGTCACAGAGGAATGGCAGATGGCGGCGAAAAAGGGGCATGGACAGCCATTATCCTGGGTCTGGCGGTCTTGGGAACGGTTGGCTATTGGTTTTATCAGGCTAATCAATTTCCGCCTATTCACGATATTACCACCGATACTCAACACCCGCCTTCGTTTAAGAATATCGTAGCCTTGCGGGCAGGCGCTGCTAATGACACGGCCTATGGAGGTTCTGAAATTGCACAGATACAACATAAACACTATCCCGATATCCAAACGCTTGTGATGGATGCGGTATATGATGAGACTTTTAACCGTGCGCTTCAGGCGGCCAGGAAGCAGCCCTGGGAAAAGATTGTGACCTCCGATCGGCAAGCGGGACTTATTGAGGCCTCCGATAAACTTCCGTGGTTTGGTTTTGTAGATGATATCGTTATCCGCATAGATTCAACGGCCAACGAAGGACAGACCAAGATTGATGTTCGGTCTGTCTCCCGCATTGGCAAAGGCGATATTGGGGTTAACGCTCAACGCATACGCGAGTACCTGGATACGATACGCACTATGGAATAGCGAATTTGGTCGTTTCTGCCTCTGTGTTAGACATTTTGCATGTCGATGGTAGACTGCTGCATTTCGGATATGATTCCTGAAAAAATGCTGTAAAACAGCACAATCATAATGCAGGATACAACAATACCGATTAAAAGCCAGATGAGATAGGCTTTGCCATAGTTTCGTTTTGTCGGGTTCGGTTCATTCCCAAATACCCATATTAACGGCAAAATGATGTTGATAAGCGGTATAGCAAAAAGGAACAGATACAGTACCCATTCACCCACTGAAATGACCTGTTGATCTGAAGTATGGTGATTTTCTTGATGGATTTCCGGAGCCATGATGAAGTGAATTATTTATGAAAATTATATCCCTTAGAAACCTAACTAAGCAACTTTCAGCCATTATTGCAAGCACGCAGTTCTCTTAGTTAGCAAGAAGTCTTTGAAAATCTAATATATTCTCGGACCCAAAATACCAAGGGAAATTATGAGTTACGGGGGCGGGCGTAGTCGAAGCCCCGTGCGCAGCCCTGTTCACTTCGACTCCGCTCAGTGAACATCGTATATTTTGGGAACTGAGCAAATCAGAAGTCCATTACTCCAATAACACATCCAGGGGACGCCACATATTCTGAGGGCTGAGCGTAGCCGAAGCCCGCTACTTCTCAACCATTACACTACCTTCAGCTCCGCTCAGGTAGCTTGTATAAAATTGTATCCTAATATTGTTATTTTCATGAAAGTCTTTAATAGCGGAAGGCTTTGTAAAAAACGCCGGTCGTTAGGATTTTATGGTAGCATTCATTTTAATTGATAGTTATGTTTGGTCATTCGAGTCAAGAGCTTTCCCATCACGGAATTAATATTTAATCCTGCAATTGATGCTTAACCTTTTTTACGGTCCGGATCAGTATAAGCTGGCCGACCAGCTGTTAAAAAATCTGGATCACCAACCCCCGGAAAATGTACTTTCGCCGGAAGTATTTATTGTACAAAATCACGGCATGGGGCAGTGGCTAACGCATCATATTGCTCAGAACAGAGGCATTGCGGGCAATCTTAAGTTTGAGTTTCCCTCCGAGCGTATCTGGCAGCTGCTTCGGCTGATGGATCCCGACATTCCCGAGCAGCTGCCTTCCGACCGGCAGCCTATGGTCTGGAGCCTGATGAAACTGCTGAAGGACCCGGAAGTACTGTCCGAGCTTGAAGCCCTTGCTTATTATCTGGAATCGGAAGATTCCGACCGGCGCCTGATGCGAACCTGGAAGCTGAGCTCAAAAATAGCCGATGTTTTTGATCAGTATCTCATTTATCGGCCCGACCTCATCCTGGGCTGGCAGCAGGGACAGCTGGTGGAACCGAACAATTCCACCGAGCAGTGGCAGGCGGCCCTGTGGAACCGGCTCATCAATCACTGGACGAGTTATAGCGAAGGGAAGTGGTTACACCGTGCTGAGCTTCAGCGCGAGCTCCTCACTCGAATACAGGATGAAGGCATGGGTGCTTCTGAACTTCCGGAGCGACTGACCGTTTTTGGTGTGTCAGCCATGCCGACGGAATTTATTCGGATTCTGGTATCATTATCCCATTTAGTTGATGTTAACTTCTACCAAATAAGGGCCGGGCAGGTAAAACAAAACAATGCCGAAGCAACCAATCCGCTGTTGCTTTCATTAGGCAAGCATGGTTCAAGCTTCAGCAAGCAATTTGCATCGGTTATTAAGCAGGCCGGATGTCCAATAAACAGGCACTATATTCCACCGGAAAAGCCATCGCAAAATAACCTTTGCACCACCCTTAAGGATGATATTCAACATAATCGGCTACCGGCTTCGGACCCCACTTTCTCTGCTGATCAGTCCATTCAGATACACTCGTGCCACAGTGCTATGCGCGAAGTTGAGGTGCTTTACGATCAGCTGCTTCATCTTCTGGATGGCAATCCGGGGCTCTCACCGGACGAAATTCTTATTATGACTCCTGACATTGAAAGCTTTGCCCCGATGATCGAGGCTGTGTTTGGCAATCCTGACGGAGGACAGACTCCCATTCCGTACAGCATAGACAGCAGCAACAGGGAAGCAGAATACGGGGCTGTAAGTGCTTTTCTGTCGATACTTGATTTAGCGGAAAGCCGGTTTAAAGTTACGGATACACTCGATTTGATTGATTCCGAACCCATAGGCCGGGCTTTTTCATTTACCGGAGATGATTTGAATCGACTCAGCCGGTGGGTACAAGATGGCAACATTAAGTGGGGCATTGACGGAGACTTTAAAGAAAAAATAGGGCTGCCCGCCAGCAAACGCTTTACCTGGAAGTCCGGATTGAACAATATGTTAGCAGGGTACGCCATGAAGCCGGAGGATAGCCGCTTATATGGGGATATCTTTCCTTATGAAGAAATCGAAGGAACGGAAACGGGCGAATTGATGGGACGATTCTATCGGTTGATGCGGGCCCTCTTCGATATAAAGGAACTGGCCGCGACTAAGCGCTCTCCCCAGGACTGGGCGGAAGAATTGCAGGCAATTCCTGCGTTGTTTTTTGAAGATGACGAGACCTATTATCGGCAGATTTCAAATATTCGGAATGCCCTCCAGCAGCTGGCCGATAATGCTATATTGGGCGGCTATCAGGAAAAGGTTTCGCTGGCTGTAGTGCGCCAGTGGCTGGAAAAGCAGCTTCAGCGCCAGAGCTCGGGCGGCGGGCGTATTGGCCGCGGCCTTAGCTTCAGCTCCTTAGAACCGATGCGCAGCATTCCATTTAAGTTTATCGGCATGATCGGAATGAATGAGGGAGCCTTCCCAAGATCCAAAATTCCTATCGAATTCGATTTTATACACCTTCGTCCACGCCCCGGCGACCCCTTGCAGTCTGAGGAAGACCGTTATCTTTTTTTGGAAAATATATTGTCAGCCGGGCAGGGTCTTTACTTTAGTTACGAAGGCCAGCATAATCGTCAGGATGCCGATTTTCCGCCTTCTGTAGTGCTCAAAGAATTCATAGATTATCTGACAGATTATTATGGCATCCGGGAAGAAGAGCTGATAACAAAGCATCGGCTGCAGGCTTTTAGTCCGCATTATTTTAAGGAAAATGAGCTTTTCAGTTATTCCCAAACGCAGTTGGCCGTAAGTAAAAAATTAGCTGATCCCACTTCCGGGAGTGAACCATTATTCAGCAACAGGCTTCCCGAAGCAAAAAAAGAGCGGAAAGAACTTTCCGTTGACGATCTGATTCATTTCTTCCGGCATCCGCCAAAGTATGTCATGCAGCACAGACTGGGAATAATGTTCTCAGAGACGGAGGTGATTTCAGAAGATCGTGAGCCTTTTGCAATAAATAAGCTGGATGAGTATATCATCGGACAGGAACTACTCGATCGGTTTTTAAAAGACCGGTCTTTAGAGCAGTATCGGGCTGTTTTGGAAGCACGTAATGCCCTGCCGGAAGGACGGGCCGGCGACCTGGGCTATCGCCAAAAAGTAGACGAGGTCCAGGAGTTTGGAAGCAAAATACAGGAGAAATTAGACGGGAAGCAGTTGGATGATCAAAATATTAATATCAACATTGATGGCTTCCAT
>DATGUX010000446.1:0-5150 GCA_035300985.1 Fodinibius sp. | reverse complement strand
GCGTATTGTGCATCCCGATTGGGCACAAAAAGATGATATTCCTGTGTTTCCAGATCCAGGATAAGATGGCAGTCAGGCTCATTCACACCGGTGAGGTACCAGAAATTGGATTCCTGGCGAAAGGCAAACTCATAATCCGTGTCATAGCGGTACATGAGCTCGGCTCCTTTCATATACACAATAGCATTTTCTTCTTCATCAAATAGCGAAAATAACTTATGGCGATGTGACTGGTTCATAACGAATAATATATTTTGAAATGTAAACTGCAATTTACGAGAAAATAAGCGTCAATAAAACCCAAGCATTAAGCAATTTGTCCCTAAATAGTTATCAATTCCTGGACCCCTTTTATCAACGCATTCAGTTCCGGCTCCTGGCGAAAATCGATGGCCTCTCGAATATCGTACGCCTTTTCTCCTTCATGCGAGTAGAGCGTGGCATTAGGAGCTTTCTCCTCAAATGTCAGATCCATATTAATCTCCAAAACTGCTTTATTTTGTCCATCTTCACTGAGTATTCCAACCAGCCGGGTGCCGCCGTAAGCGGTGGCCAGTGTAGAAAGGGCTAACCTGCGGTTTTCCGACACCTTCCACAAGCTATAATAGTGGTTTAAGTTAAGGTCTGAAAGCTCCTGTTTAAAGCTTAGAAACAATATCTCTTTTTCGAATGTCCCGGGATGCCAAATCTGAGGGAGCAGATGGGCCAGCCATTTACGCAGCGGTGGAACAGCCTTGCTGCCGGCAAAACCGCGACGGTGCCACGCTCCAAAATCATATTGCGGAACGATTGTTTCCGACCGTAATATCTCAGGGTCTTGCTCTAAGTGGACAACATTCTTACCCTCTGTTTTATACCAAAGATCCTTCAGGCCATTGGTCATCAACAAAAAGGGAGCTGATACGTTTTGATTATATCGGGCTACCTGCTGAGCTGTTTTAGCGGTCAGAGGTATATGCTCGGCCTTGCATTCGATTAAGATTCTGGGTTCAAACTGTTGGTTGTAGCAGATGATATCGGTGCGCATGGAGGTGTCGGCCAAATTACCTATTGCCTCCTCTGTCGTTATCCGGTGTTTTGACCATCCCTGCATCAGCAGGTATTCAACCACACGCAGCCGAACGCGCTCTTCGGGACGGTTTTTCAATGCTTTGCGATGGATAGAATTCCACAGCATTTTACGCCCCTCCCGCCACACTATCTGCGGATACATATATTTTGCCATACTTTCCATAGGCTCAAATATAATTATGATCAGCTACTTTCCTGAATTATTTTGTGAGTCAGGTAATTGCATAGGATCAATATGAAAGTTAACAGTCTTTCTGAGAAGATCACTGTTTAAGCACTATTTTTCCATCTTTACCACATATTCCCTAACTTTGGGCACACCATACGGTAATCACCAATTATTTATCTCACATTATGAATACAGAGGATGCAAACAGAGGCAGCCGATTAATTAAAGACTTGATGGGCAGCACAATAAAAATAGATCAAGATGATGTAAAGGATATCCCTTTGGCCTTTCTCGCCGTTGAGGATATGAAGTTTCATCTCTCTTGGAAATGGATGATGCCGGTTGTTATTAAAATAGAGGAAGAACTTGATTATCCGGTTTTAATAAAGGGAAAGAAATGCCAAATCGATACCGGCGACAACGTCTTTGAGTATGAAGAAGACACCAAACTAATGGCAATATGGAACACCATCGTGGACTTTCTTGAATGGCATAAAGAAAATGGATAACGGAAAATCGATTATTTCTGCAATTTTAGTTACTGGTCTATAACTGCGCTGCAAAATCAATACAGCATCTCTTTTATATTTCTTTAACCGCTTATTAAGTAACTTGCGGCCCACTGGTTAAACTTTTTCCTGTAAAAGCCTTATCTTTAGCAGACTCTTTTTATAAGAAGCTTTGAAATACTTCCTGCTCTACAAAACCTTCATATATTAGAGGACAGAAGAAATAAAGAATTCAACGCTTCCGATGAGAGAATTAAGACATACTGTATCATTATTTTACGATGGAAACAAAACCCATTGTCCAATATAAGTGTAATAAAAACATACACTTAAATCCATGAAAACCCTTTACCCAACATACGATGTCATTGTTGTCGGAGCTGGCCATGCGGGCAGCGAAGCAGCCGGCGCCGCAGCAGAAATAGGCGCCCAAACCCTGCTCATCACTATGAATCTCGATGCTATTGCTAAGATGTCGTGCAATCCGGCTATTGGCGGTATTGCCAAAGGACAGCTGGTTCGTGAAATCGACGCTCTGGGCGGACTTACCGGCACCGTGGCTGATAAATCCGCTGTGCAATTCCGCATGTTAAACACCAGCAAAGGGCCGGCTATGTGGAGTCCTCGGTGCCAGAGTGATCGTGCTTTATACAGCAAAATGATGCGTGAAGAACTTGAGAAGAAAGAGAACCTCCATTTCCGCCAGGATAATGTAGTAGATATTTTAACTGCAGAAGATGGCAAACGCGCCACCGGTGTCCAAACATCAACCGGACAACGCTTTGAGGCACAAGCAGTTATACTTACTACGGGAACATTTGGCAATGGCCTGATGCATATCGGGGAAACTAATTTTGGAGGCGGCCGATCCGGGGAACGGGCTTCTGTTGGCATCTCAGCCGCCTTGGAAAAGCTTGGTTTTGAAGTTGGCCGGCTTAAAACGGGAACCCCGCCCCGCCTGGACGGACGATCAGTCAATTATAATGAACTTGAAATCCAATACGGTGATTCGGAGCCCAGTCCTTTTTCTTTTATGACGGATGAACTCCCTTCCCGGAAAGATCAGCTTACCTGCTGGATGGGCGATACAACTAAAGAGGTTCATAAGGTTTTACGATCTGGATTTGACCGGAGCCCCATGTTTAACGGTACCATCGATTCAACCGGCCCTCGCTATTGCCCCAGCATTGAAGATAAGATTGATCGATTCTCTGACAAGGACAGTCACCAGCTATTCCTGGAGCCGGAAGGATGGAATACCTACGAAATGTATCTTAATGGTTTTTCAACCTCCCTTCCGGAGGACATACAATACAAAGCCCTGCGCACAATTCCCGGCTTTGAAGATGCCGTGATGCTGCGACCCGGTTATGCTATTGAGTATGACTACTTCCCTCCCTATCAGATTAGCCGAAGCATGGAAACCAAAATAACGGAGGGATTGTTTTTTGCAGGGCAAATTAACGGCACCACAGGATATGAAGAGGCTGCCTGCCAAGGACTTATGGCTGGTATAAATGCCGCACGAAAAACGAAAGGAAAAGATGAATTTATCTTAAAGCGGTCTGAGGCCTATATCGGTGTTCTCATTGACGACCTGATCACTAAGGGCACTGAAGAACCCTACCGTATGTTCACTTCACGTGCTGAACATCGTATAATAATGCGGCAAGACAATGCAGACCTACGCCTGACGGAACTGGGCCATCGCCTCGGCCTGGCCACAGAAGAGCGCTATAATCGCTATCAAATAAAAAAGAATGCCATAGACCAACTCCATGAGTTAGTTTCAGACTATACGGTTTACCCAGAAGAGATGGATCCAATGCTTGAACAGCAAGGCACTACGGTCCTTTCGCAACCGGTTAAAGCAAAAACACTGATACCGCGCCCCCAGATCTCAATACGAGACCTTTTTGATGCCGACGACCAGCTTAAAGAAAAGGCTTTTAACATCACGGAATCCGAATCGGTGTTTAATCAGGTGGAAATACAGGTTAAGTATGCGGGATATATAGAAAAAGAGTTTGAAATGGTCAGAGAGATGCAGAAGCAAGAAGACACTCTTATTCCGAACTCCCTAAACTATGAAAACATAAATAGCCTTTCTGCCGAGGGCAAACAAAAGATGGATCGGATACGGCCGGAAACACTTGGACAAGCGAGTCGCATCAGCGGTGTATCCCCCAGCGATATTTCCGTCCTCATGGTTTATCTTAAAAACTAAATTGAACTTCACGTGGAACAACACAAAATAATTACCCGCACTGTTTCACGTGAAACATACCAGCAGGCCCTCCAGCTGTACAAAAAGCACGAAGTCCAGCTTGCCACCTACATAGATCGCCTCCTTTGGTGGAATAAACGAATAAACTTAGTGAGTCGCACTGTTTCACGTGAAACAGTGCGAGAGCATGTGGCCCACTCACTTCTCTTATCACAGTTTAAGGCCTTCAGATCCTCAAAAACAATCGTGGATGCCGGAACCGGCGGTGGATTGCCGGGTATTCCGTTGGCTATTACATGCCCGGATAAGCAGTTCTTGCTCAATGATATCGTCTCTAAAAAATGCCTGGCCATGAAGCAGATGGTTCGAAGAATCGGATTAGCCAATGTTCAAACGGCCGATCATTCAATAGCAAGCTTGCAGCAGGAGGCCCCCTTTCTACTTATCTCAAAGCATGCTTTTAAAATTAATGAGCTTTATAAAATGACTTCGCACCTCCCCTGGACAAGTATGATGCTATACAAGGGAATTGATTTTGAGGAAGAATTAGAAGGCATTAATAAGTCTTTATCCATTAAAAGTTATGAGCTTTCGGAAATCGGGGATTTCTATAAGGATAAAGCTATTGTAACTGTAACGCCCTCCTGATGGTCGCTTGCCCTCTGCTTATATAGCTGTAACTCATCTTCAGAACATTTATATTAGGATGAACATATTCTAACATCATAAGCCCTATTACCCTATGAATAGCTCTGAGCGACGCATGAAGCTCATCCTGTTGCTTCAACAATCGAGTAAACGATTGACGGTTAATGACATAGCAGAACGGTTCGACATTAGCCGGCGGACTGTTTTTCGTGATTTTAATGCCTTATCCGAGATGAATGTGCCGGTCACATGGGACGAATATAAAGGATACAGCGTAATGCGCGGGTATAAAATACCTCCGCTCATGTTTACCTCAAAGGAATTAGCTACTATTTTAGTTGGTCTTAATTTTGTGAAGTCGCAAGTAGATCAAACCCTTATTAACGATGCAAAAGGAGTTGAACTAAAGATAAAAGAGGTAGTTCCGGAAGATTTACTGGAGTTTATGGAATCACTTGAACAACGTACTGTCGTTGACCCCTATCTGAATTTTGGGGCTGATAAAAAAGAGGGCGGTAATTGGTTT
>DATGUX010000445.1:0-2886 GCA_035300985.1 Fodinibius sp. | reverse complement strand
GGCCGAAAAATCCACAGAGACTTCTGTATTTTTTCGATAAAAAGCGGTAGTTTTCTCACTCATATTTGGGTGCGTTTTAAGGGTAATATTTTGGCTTCTAACTACTGCAAAAATAATACTTTAGCACCCCAAATATGAGTTTTTTTATGAATAATCCGGGTTAATCCCCTGCTTGTGCGCCTCTTTTGTCAGCTCGGCAATAATATCCCTGCCATAGGGTGTGGCATCGACAATGTCATAATCGGAGGCATCCGTATCGAATATGCTGAAGCCGTCGTGGTGGCGCGTGGTAATCGTGATATACTTCATACCCGCCGCCTTGGCCAGGCTTACCCAGGCTTCGGCATCAAAAGCTTCCGGATCAAAGAAGTCGGCCAGCCGCTCGTAGTCATCTACTTTTATCTTTTGGTTGTTCATCACCCATTCACCGTCGCCCATGATGCTGTAAAGTCCCCAGTGGATAAACATTCCAAATTTTGCATCCTGAAACCATTCCCGGGCCTCCAGATTCGATTGAGTAGGTTCATACTGCCGCTGGGCTTTTACATTTGATGCGGACAGAAGTACTGAAGCCGCAAAAATCAGTATGATCGTTTTCTTAAGCACAATATGAGTAGTAACTTTAGAATTATGGCTTTTGATAAAACAGCCGTTCCGCCGGTACGGGCTGCTTGGGATATTCTTTAATCTGCTAACGCCAGCCCTGACCATCAGTCAGGCGCATATGCAATTTATTAAATTTATAGTAGACCAGGTAATCGATAAGCTCTTTGACGGTTTCTTCTGAAAAGAAATGCCTTTCTCATCCGCTAAGTCCCATTGAGCTTATGAAGTAATCCGGCCCATGTCGCTACAATCTTAAAAGGCCGGTCAATGGCTAAGCAGAGCTTTCAGTGTATCAACAGGCACAGACTCGGCCAGGCCGTCGGTACGATGGCATAATTGCATCATTCAGTTCTTCTATATTAGCTCATCCTCAGGCAGCATACCAATAAGCTTTCGCCAGCCTTTGAACAGCAGCACGCAGGCCACAAGAGCAACCACTGTTATAACACCGGCCAATATCCACCGGCCGTAGATCCAGTAGCCTGTAGCAAAAAGAGTCCCGTAAATAGCGATACATCCCATCACCATACAGTAAATTCCCTGGGGTACCTGCCAAGCCTTATCCTTGTATCTCTTCACGTCTCGCCCTTCTTTCTCAGCTTTATCTAATACTTTTTGCCATCCGGGCCCGCCGGGACGCGCAATTTCATAGAAATTCATCAGTGTTTCTTGCGATGTTGGGCGCACCATATAGGTAACAGCGACCCAGCCGATTGTTGTCAGAATAACTCCTATTATAATCTCCATCCAGCCGTTAAGCTCCGGTAATCCCGTATAGACATGGATGAATTGGAAATAAATGGCCACCACAAAAGAGATAACCATAGCGGCAATTTCACTGCCGGCATTAATGCGCCACCAGAACCATCTAAGTATAAATAACAATCCGGTGCCGGCTCCGATTTGCAGTAAGATTTGGAAACTATCGAGAGCATTCTGCATTAACAGTGCCAATATCCCTGCTACAATCATCAGCACAACCGTGGAGAGACGCCCGACCATTACCAGTTCTTTCTCTGAACTTTCTGGATTAACAAAACGCTTGTAAAAGTCATTAACCAGATAGGATGATCCCCAATTTAAGTGGGTTGAAATTGTAGACATATAGGCTGCGGTCAGCGATGCAACAACCAGGCCCAGCCAACCGGTGGGTATAAAGGTAAGCATGGCCGCATAGCCCATATCATCACCAGCAACCGAAGCTGCATTGGGAAAGGCTTCTTTCATAGAAGCAATGTCCGGAAATACGATAATGGAGCAAAGTCCTACAATAATCCACGGCCAGGGACGCAAGGCATAATGCGCGGCATTAAAGAAAAAGACCGCGGCAATTGAATTGCTTTCATCCTTGGCAGCAAACATACGCTGAGCAATATAGCCTCCACCACCGGGCTCAGCACCGGGATAATAGACGCTCCACCACTGTACGGCAAGCGGAATGATAAAAATACCCATGGCTTGCCACGGATCAGTAAAGTCCGGCAAAATATTAAGCTGACTAACAACTTCGGTATGCTGCAAAAGCCCTTCTAAACCGCCCACCTGCGGATGACTCAATGCAACATAAGCCGCAATAAGGCTACCGCCAATAGCCAGGAAGAATTGAAAAAAGTCAGTCAAAAGCACCCCTTTTAGCCCGCCTAAAGAGCTGTAAATGACCGTAACAATACCGCTTATAACTACGGTTTCTACCGGAGAAAGGCCCATCAAGACCCCCGCAATTTTGATAGCTGCCAGTGAAACCGTAGCCATAATCACTACGTTGAAGAAGAATCCAAGATAGACCGACCTAAAACCCCGCAAAAAGGCAGCCATTTTACCGCTGTACCGCAGTTCATAAAATTCAACATCTGTTAATACCCCCGAACGTTTCCATAAATGAGCGTAAACAAATACCGTTAGCATTCCCGTCAGCAGAAAAGCCCACCAAACCCAGTTACCGGCTACCCCATCGGTTCGCACAATATTGGCTACCAAATTAGGCGTATCCGTCGAAAAGGTGGTAGCAACCATTGAAATTCCCAGTAGCCACCAGGGCATATTTTTTCCGGCGGCAAAGTATTGTGTCGAGTTCTTTCCGGCCTGACGGGCAACGGCAAAGCCAATCATCAGCGAAAAGAGCATATACGCTCCAATGATGATCCAATCGATAGAGGCAAGTTCCATAAACGCGTTGTTAATTAATCAGCTATTAAATGTGTGGATAAACTTAAACCTTAAAAACAAACATAATTTTGAAATCAAATACAACAGATGATTCGTGGAATCACCCCCGAATCA
>DATGUX010000444.1:0-3479 GCA_035300985.1 Fodinibius sp. | reverse complement strand
GGCCGAAAAATCCACAGAGACTTCTGTATTTTTTCGATAAAAAGCGGTAGTTTTCTCACTCATATTTGGGTGTGTTTTAAGGGTAATATTTTGGCTTCTAACTACTGCAAAAATAATACTTTAGCACCCCAAATATGAGTTTTTTTATGAATAATCCGGGATAATCTTTTAGCCGCACTTTAAGCCTGGGTGTTTGCAATATGATTTGCTGCTATATATCCCATGACCAGCCCCTGACCGATTGTTGCGCCGGCTCCCGGGTATACGCGGCCGAAGATGTTGGCCGACGTATTACCTATGGCATAAAGGCCTTCAATGGGTGATTCATCTTTCTGTAGAACACGACTATATTCATCTGCTACAACACCGCCGCAGGTTCCCAGATCGGACAGCACGACTTTTGCTGCATACATTTTTCCTTTCAGCGGCCGCAGATTTGGGTTGGGCTTTACCGTTGGATCTCCGTAATAACGGTCATAGGCACTGTCTCCTCGGTGGAAATCATCATCTTTTCCCTTCGCAGCCATCTGGTTAAAACGCTCAAAGGTTGACGTGAAATCCTCCTCCGGAAGCCCCATATTTTGTGCAAGCTCGCTTGGGGAATCTCCTTTAAAAGCAATACCTGCCTCGTACCACTCATTAGGCAATGGCATCCTGGGAAATACCGAACCCGCTAATATGTAGTTGTTCCGATATTTCTGATCAAAGATCAGCCACATTTCATTAACCGGATTACCTTCCTTTTCCCGCTTAAGTAGCGTTTGTCCGAAGGACATATAGTCCATGCATTCATTGATGAACCGATTTCCGGTTCCATCCACCATAAAGCTACCCGGCAGGGAACGTTCGGCAAGCAGGACCTGCACCTCTCCACCTTCTTCTACCGGAGCAACAGACGGGAACCACCAAGACTCATTCATAAGCGCCGTATCTGCTTCAACTTCTTTGGCTATGGTAATGGCGTCGCCCATATTTCCCTCAGCGCCGAGGCTTAAGTCTTTAGTAAGAGATGGGGACTGATATTTTTGACGCATCGGCATGTTGTGGTCAAAACCTCCGGCAGCAAGAATCACCCCCTTGTCAGCGTTTATCGTGATTTTCTTACCATTTTGTTTCGCCGTTGCGCCAACAATTCGTTCTCCATCTAATAACAATTCAACCATTTCTGTATTGGTCCAGATCGGAATATCGGCCTTGATGACGCCGGCCAAAAGTCCGGCAGCAAGGGCTTGTCCACCGGCGGCGAATTTCTTTCCTATGAGTAAACCTCCAAGTCCCTGGAACAAGCGCTTGAAGATCAGGGGAAAAGACTTGAATGGTTTGCGCAGCATCAGGTTCATCCATTTATAGCCATAACCCGTTACCGGCATGGGAATGGGAGATGCCATTGGGGCGGGACGTAATCGGTCGAACTCATCCCCAAGCCTTTTAAGATCAAAAGGTTTACACTCAATGGTTCTGCCCATGGAATCCCCTCCGGGCTCTTCCGGATGATAATCGGAGTAGCCTTTGGACCAAAAGAGCTCCATAGGAGTTGTGCGCATTAACATATTGACTGCATCAGGTCCATGTTCTAAGAACGATCTCCATGCAGTATTTGGAGCATCCTCTACGATGGCTTCCAGATATGTTTCTGCTTTTTTAAGATTATCATCAGATCCTCCGGCTGACAGCGTTGGACTTGCCGGAATCCATATGCCACCGCCTGATCTTGCTGTGGATCCTCCAATGACGGCTGTTTTTTCAATGATCAGACAGTCTAACCCCTTTTCTTGAGCAGCCAAAGCGGCAGCCATTCCAGTACCGGAGCCTACTATAAGAACATCTACGTTAATATTTTTTGCTGTGGATCCTTTTTTAATAGTTGAGTTACTCATAACATTCCCTTTTTATTGAAATGATTGGTTTGAGGATTTTATACTGTCAACGCTAAGATGTGCTTCACATAATAGAGTGCTTAAGCTTTTGCTGAGATTATCATTTTTTCTATAGTGTACTATGCTGGCCACAAAGCATGTCTGACCCTGTTTATCAGCAGTCAACGGACTCTTTACATTTTGAGATCAAACTCCGACGCTAACAGCTCATATGAATATAGTCGGGCCTCGTGGTCGGTCATGAGGTCCTGGATGATAATTTCATTTACAGAAAGATCTTCACCTAAAGCTTCCAGTTCTTCATGCACTTGTTCGGGGGTGCCAAAAATAAAACGAGGCGGGATACCCGATCCGTTTTCATAAGGCTGGCGGTCAGGCAATCCCCCTAACTCTTCCACAGCCTGGTCCGGCTTGGGAATTTTTATATCCATAATTCCCTTTGCCAAATATTTATACATCAGTTGTACGGGAGCAATCTGTTTGCGGGCCTCTTCCTCGGTTTCCGTACAAACGACGTGCACTGATAAAATGGTTTGTGGAGTCTTAATTCCCACCGTGCTGCTTGAGGGCTCAAAGTTTTTGTGATAATGCCCTAAAATGCCGGGTGTACCATTTTGATTTATAAACCCTGCAAACACATAGGGTAACCCCAAACGAGCGGCGGCTGTGGCACTCCACGAACTGGATCCCAGCAGATAAAGCGGCGGAGGCTCTTCCAGTGTATACACATTGACCTTAGAAAACGGGTGATCATCGGGAAAACTCCCGTCAAACCAGGATACTAATTCTTCAATTTGTTCATCGGAATTGGCCTGAAAGCGCTTGCTTCGATCCTGCTGCAGAGCCAGATCCGTGGCGGGACCGGTATTGGCCCGGCCTATGCCCACATCAATCCGGTCGGGATATAATTCGTGCAGCGTTGCGAACTCCTCCGCAACTTTAAGCGGACTGTATTGATTAAGGAGCACGGATCCTGATCCTACACGAATAGACGATGTTTGGGCTGCAATCGCTGCGATCAAAATTTCGGGGGCTCGTCCGGCAATCCATCGTGAATTATGATGCTCGGCTACCCATATCCGTTTAAAACCTAATTTCTCGATATGTTGGGCGACGTCAATGCTGTTTTGAAGAGCATCGTGGCGTGTTTCTCCGGGAATTACGGGCGAGAGATCTACAATTGATAATTGCATAAAGGCACAATTAATTTTAGGTGAACATCCAGTTAATTGTCTGCTACAGTAAAATAGGAATAGATATTAAATGAAACAAGTTGTATCATTTATATAAACCTGAATAACCATCTTTTTACAATATGACCAATGATAAACGAAGCGATGCACTTGAAAATCGTGAAGAACTGCTCGAGACCGCACAAAAAGCTTTTTCAGCTTTCGGACCGGAAGTATCATTAAGCAAAGTTGCCAAAGATGCAGGGGTTTCCCGATCTACGCTCTACCGCAATTTTTCAGATCGGCAAGCGCTTATCCTTGCCGTTCTTGAACGAAATATTGACACCCTGAAACGCCAGTCAGACGAGCTTGCCGGAACGCAAGAAGCCTTTGCAGATTTAGTAAAGCTTGTTCTTGATCTACAAATTGA
>DATGUX010000443.1:0-8734 GCA_035300985.1 Fodinibius sp. | reverse complement strand
TGCTCCTTTCAGTGGTATCTCCATTCAGCGCTTTGGCCCACAAGGCTATTTTTATGTAGATGGAGGCTATATCCAAAGCTTTGGACCGGTGAGTAACGCCAATCCCGACCTGAAATGGGAGCAGAAAAAGGGCTTTAATGTAGGCGTCGATTTTGAGGCACTGGATATGCGTCTTACGGGAAGTGTTGAATATTACCGGTCTATCACCGATGACCTTCTCTTTGAAGTGCCCGTGCCGGTACCGCCCAACTTATATCCTACAACCTGGAAAAATGTAGGCCAGCTGAACAATCAGGGTATAGAAGCCTCGCTTGGTTTTCTTGCGATTCAACAAGAGGATGTAAGCTGGAACACCAGCCTTACCTTTTCTACATTTGAGACAATTCTCAAGGAATATATCAGTGATGAAGTACAATACACCGCCAATGCAGGCTCACCGGGATTAAATTCCACCAACTTAATTCGTATTAAAGAGGGAGAGCCCATCGGCCAGATTTGGGGTCCTGAATTCGCCGGTTTTAGTGACGATGGAAAGTGGTTGCTTTATAATGCAGCAGGTGACAAAGTAACGCCCGATGCCATCACAAACGAAGACAAAAAAGTATTGGGCGACGGCCTGCCCGACTTCCAACTGGGCTGGAGCAACACCTTTACTTACAAAAGCTTTGATCTCGATATTTTTCTCCGCGGAGTATTTGGTCACGATATGGTCAATACATACAAGCTTTTTTACCAGCCGCCCAACCAGATTACTTCATACAATGTATTGCAATCGGCCTTTGATATTACCGAGCTGACAACCTCGCCACAGTTCTCCAGTTTTCAGGTAGAAGATGCCTCCTTTGTTCGGCTTCAAAACGCAACGCTGGGCTACAATGTACCCATAGCAGAAAACAGGCTGGTCAGGGATCTGCGTATCTATCTTTCGGCAAACAATCTATTCACCATTACCGGTTATGACGGTATCGACCCCGAAGTAAACTATGTGGATGGCGATAATCCCCTGGCCCCCGGAATTGAACGCCGCAACAGTTGGTACACCGCACGTTCATTCACTCTTGGCATCAACATTGATTTTTAAACATTTTGAATTCAAAAATCACCAAACCCATGAATAAAAGAACATTCCACCTTTCCTCAGCGTTGCGGATCGTTGCCCTGTGTGCCATAGTAGTTGTCAGCTCGTGCACCGACCTCACCGAAGAGATTGACAGCGAAGTACCGGCAAGTGAGTTTTACCAAACGGAAGAGCAATTTATCTCGGCACTGGGAGCTGCTTATACCGTATTAGGTGATGGCGGCTTAGGCACCCATCCCAGCATGCTTACCGTACAGGAAGTTTCATCAGACGAATTAGTGATTCCACAACGGGGTCAGGATTGGTTTGACGGGGGCGTATGGTTGCGCCTGCAGCAGCACACCTGGAAATATGACGAGCCTTACTTTAACAATATGTGGAATTTCTTGTATGAGGGAGTAAATGCTACCAACCGGCTTATCTTCCAGTTTAATAAGGCCGTCGATGCCGGTACTGCAGATCCAGAACTGGCAGCCTCTTTTATTGCTGAACTTAAAGTGCTCCGGGCGCTTTATTACTATTGGCTGCTCGATAATTTTGGGAATGTGCCCATTGTCAAAAGCTTTGCAGATGCTCCCGAACATCCGTCCCAACCCAGCCAAAATTTTGCAGAAGGCCGGCAAGCCGTTTTTGATTTTGTGGAGAGCTCTATTCTTGCCAATATTGATAAACTAAGTGAAGATGCCAGAGGCACCTACGGGCGCGTCAATAAATGGCTGGCCCACTTTATCCTGGCCAAACTCTACCTTAATGCCGAAGTATATACCGGAGAGTCCCGCTGGCAAGATGTCGTAGCCCAAACCAATACCATTATTAATTCGGCCTCTTACTCCCTGGCGTCCGAATACAGGGCCAGTTTCATCACAGAAAATCAGGGATCCCCGGAAATTATGTTTTCTGTTCCCTACGATCGTGTTTTTATGACCGGCTTTAATATGCATCTTGCTACCCTGCACTATGCTAATCAGATTACTTTTCAGCTGCAGGTACAGCCCTGGAACGGATATGCCACCCTTGAGGCTTTTTATCAATCCTTTGAGGACGAAGATATTCGTAAAGAGGCCAACTTTATTGCGGGCCCGCAATATGCTCCCTCCGGCGAGCGAATTAAAGACTTTGGCGCAGAGAATAACGATCCCAACGGGCCGCCGGTTACCCTGACCCCCGAAATCAACGAATTACAGCCGGGGGCCCTGCGGCAGGCCGGTGCACGAGTAGGCAAATATGAGATTGCTCCGGGTACCGCCACCGATCTTGACAATGACTTGGTCATATTCCGATATGCCGACGTTTTGCTGATGAAGGCAGAAGCCTTGTGGCGGCAGGATAACGGATCGGGCCAGGCGCTGCAGTTAGTAAATAACATTCGGAAACGAGCGGGGTTGAGTCCATACAACGCTCTTTCAGCCGATAAGATACTGGCCGAGCGGGGCCATGAATTCTTCTTCGAAGGCTTCCGGCGCCAGGACCTCATCCGGTTCGAAGGAAAAAACGGGGGGCAAACGCGTTTTAACGATCCCTGGTGGAAGAAAGAGGTCTCTGAGCCTTACCGCACGGTATTTCCTATTCCCCGCGACCAGCTGCAGTCCAATAATAATCTGGTCCAAAATCCGGGTTATCAGGAATGATAATTAAACGATATCAAAGCCGTACTCACAGCTGATGAAACACGCTATTACTCGGGTTCTGGGATAGCCATAGCCCGATTCTTTTATCATGGAATTTAGGTTAATGGATGAATTGAGGCCTGCAGTTTATTTGCTGCATAAAAACACAGAAAAAGTGACGGCTGTTAAAGTGCCATTCCCACAAATACCTTATGAAAAATTCGGCTTAGTATGGTATCGCAAAAAAACTATCCGTGCGATGCAACCTTTTTCCCGGAATTCGTATTTGCGCTAAATGTGTTAATCAAATTGACGTAGGGTCCCTTCAATTCATCATTCATAAATTCCATAGTACCCCCACCCGGAGTCGAACCAGGATTTGAAGCTTAGGAGGCCTCCGTTCTATCCACTTGAACTATGGGGGCAGAGAAGGGGCTTTCACCCCAAGGCGAAAACACCTCAAGAATACAAATATTTACTAAATTTTGGAAGTGTTTTTCAGGATACAGGATGCAAGTAGCAGGTTGCAGGTTGGCAATGATCCGTGGAAAATAGTACTATTCAGGTCTTCGCAATAGGGATTATTACTTAATTAACCACTTAGCCGTTATGAAACTATTATTTGCACTGCTTCCTGTCTGCCTGCTTATTGGGTGCGGGCAAGAATCAAAACAGAATAAAAAGCCCGGCCATATTGCTAAAGATTCGACCCATAAGAAGATCGGCCGGATCCAGCAGATGGATCCCAAACTCAGTACGTTGCTCAATGTCGATGCCCGTGCGGAGGTGATCGGCCAAGGCTACGCCTGGTCTGAAGGGCCGGTCTGGGTTAAAGAACACCAGTTTCTGCTCTTTTCGGACATTCCCAACAATGTCATCTACAAATGGAAAGAAGGCGAAGACGTTACCGAGTATCTGAAGCCTTCCGGCTATACCGGGCAAGAAGAGCGCGGCGGCGAAATGGGCTCCAACGGACTGATTATCGGCAATGACGGCTCGCTTCTGCTGGCCCAACACGGCGACCGCCGTATCGCCCGTATGGACGCTCCGCTGACGGGCCCCCAACCCCAATTTGTGACGCTCGTCGACAGCTTCAATAACAAAAAAATCAATACGCCGAACGACCTGGTGCAACACAGCAACGGCACGATCTACTTTACGGACCCACCCTACGGATTTGAACAACGCGGCAACGATCCGGCCCAGGAACTGTCTTTCCAGGGGGTGTATCGTATTACGCCCTCCGGCAAAGTCAAGCTGGTAACCAATAACCTGAATCGCCCGAATGGCGTGGCTCTTTCTCCGGATGAAAAAACGCTGTACGTCGGCAATTCGGGTTCTGAAAATCCCGTTTGGATGGCCTTTGATGTGGCCGAAGATGGCAGCACTTCCAATGGTCGCGTGTTCCTCGATCCCCAGAATGTGGTGGACCAGCCCGGCGGCCCCGATGGTATGGCCGTGGATGCCGAAGGAAACATTTACTCCACCGGACCCGGCGGCATCTGGGTGATTTCGCCCGAAGCCAAGGTGCTGGGCATCATCAAAACGGGCCGGGCAACCTCCAACTGCACCATCGGCAATGATGGTAAGATGCTTTACATTACCGCCGACAACTATCTGCTCCGTCTGCCACTGAAGGGGTAGGAGCAGGACTCAGGTCTCTGGTCTCAAGTCAAATATTGCAAGTTAGGATACCCTGGCATCCTGCATCCTGAAACGTAACATCTACGCACAAAATCAGTATAATACGCTCACCGTTTATCTCTAAAAATCAGATCATGCCCGGCGCGCTTAAGACTGTATTTCTTTTTGCACTTATTTGGGGAGCTGCCCTATCTGCGACGGCCCAAAAAATCATAACAGGTACTATTCGTGATGCCCGGACGGAAGAAACGCTGCCTGCGGCCAATATTTCGGTTGCGGGCACCTACCGGGGCACCATCTCTAATGCAAACGGCCGCTACTCACTCACCATCCCTGACTCGCTGCTGCCGGCAGAAGTCAGGGTACGTTTTATTGGCTATCAAAAGCAAAGCCGAAGAATAACGAGCCGCACATCTGCCGAACAGAACTTTGTGCTCGAGCCCTCTGTCACCGAGATGCAGGAGATCACCGTCACTAATGAGGATCCCGGCATGCGCATCATGCGCGAGGTCATCCGGCGCAAGCAGCAGTGGCGCAAAAAACTGCAAACCTATACCGCCAGAGCCTATACACGGCAGGCGCTGTCCAGTGATACCAGCATTGTATCAATCACTGAATCCGCTTCACAGATCTACTGGGATGAGCAGCAGGGTCATCGCGAGGTGCTCAAATCCCGGCGACAGACGGCCAATATTGAGGCTTCCGGTAACTTTGCGGGCGTCAGTTACCTGCCCAATCTCTACGATGATAATATCGATATTGCCGGCTTTGACATGGTGGGGATCACTCATCCCGATGCCCTGGACTATTACCGGTTCAAACTGATTGGTCAAACGTCACTGGACGGGCAGACGCTCTATAAGATCAGGGTGATCCCCGACCGCAACCTGCAGCCGCTCTTCAAAGGCACCGCCCACGTACTGGATGGAGCCTATGCCCTGCTGGAGGTTGACCTGCAACCTAACGAAACCGTTACTTTCCCGCCGCCCGTTAAGTCATTCGGCATGTCCTACCGGCAGCAATTTAATAACTATGGGCAAGAATTCTGGCTGCCGGCCGATATGCGCATCCGCGGCGTAGTTAAGATCGCCATGATCGGTCTCAGCTTTCCCCGCATAAACTTTAAACAAACTTCGCGGATCACCGACTACCGCGTAAATGTGGCCCTGCCCGACTCCCTCTACAAACAGGAGGACACCTTCACGATCGACAGCACCAGCGTTGATTCCGATTCACTGATTGCACGGCAGGTCAGCACCGTCCCGCTTTCCAAAGCCGAAGAGCAGGCCTATGCTACACTCGACAGCACGGCCACACTCGAAAAGGCTTTTAAGCCCAGCGGATTCCTGGCACGCTTTGTCGACGATGATGAGGAGGAGGATGCCGAGAGCGACACCTCCGACTCGGGTCACCGTTTTAATCCCCTGCAAAATATCCCCGGAAGCATCAGGCCCGATGCCCGTTTCAACCGCGTCGATGAGCTTTTTGCGGGCTTGAAATACCGGATCAGCCCCATTCCCCGCCTAAGGTTACGCGCCGATGGCGGCTACAGTACCGGCTATGATGAGTGGAGCTACGGCGGCGGACTCTCCTATCGCTGGCTCAGCACCGGCGGGATAAGGTCGTCCCTTGGCGTGGATTACAGTGCGCAAACGTCCACTCGGTATAGCTCCCACATCTATAAACCCTATTTTACTATCATCCCCAATCTGCTGGGTGACAAAGGCTACTTCGATTATTACCGATCGGAGGGATTCCGCCTCTTCTCAAAATGGAGAATACCCGGGGAGGAACTGTCGTTGAAAGTGGGCTTTAACAGTAACGACCATCGCTCGCTGCCCACGACTACTGCTTATGACCTGCTGGGAAGGAAAAACAACTACCGCTACAATCCCGCCATTAATGAGGGCCGCATGAATACCATTGACCTGGTTACCGGCTATAATCTAAATGAAGCCTACAACTTCGGCGTTACGGGTCAGAAGTACATTCATTTTGAAGTGGAGCATTCCTCCGGTGCGCTTGGCAGTGACTTCGATTTTACACGCTACGAAACACGCCTTGCATGGAGCTTTCCCACCTTTTATAAACGCCGGTTTCTCCCCAACACGCTGAATGTGGGCCTCAAGGCGGGTACCTTCAGCGGCGAGCTCCCCTACCAGAAAATGGGTATCGTTGACGGAGCCATCGGTCCGCTTGGGCCATACGGGATTTTACGCGCTCTCCGGGGAAGGCCTTACGAGGGCGAGCAGTATCTCGCGCTGCATGCCGAACATGATTTCCGAACCATACCCTTTGAGATTATCGGCCTGCAGCCGCTGGTGGAACGTGATATTGGCTTCATTCTTTTTGCCGGCGCTGCTCGCACCTGGGGACCTTCTGCCCTTCCACCGCAGACGGCCGACAGCTACAAAGTTCACAACACTCAGGCTACGCATTTGGAGGTCGGAGCCTCTCTCAATAAAATCCTGGGTCTCTTCCGCATTGATTTTGCCACCCGCATCGACCGGCCGGCCTTTTTGATCAACATCGGCGTGGGCCGACTCTTTTAGGAAGAAAAACGGAAAGGATAAAGCCAATCGAACCGGCTATCTTTTAACTCCACAGGGGTTGGAATCGAAAAAATCCCCAATCAACTGCCAGCTGCGGAATCATTTAGTGGTATTTAGCCTATACTCGCCGGCGCCCTCGGGTAAGAATGCCTATGACAATGGCAAACAGAGCCGAACCGATAGAGGCCCAGACAACCGGTATGCCCATTATTTCCAGTATATATTGCAGGCCCAGCTGAGCGGCCAGCCATTTGCCGATATAAGCCCCGATAAGTCCAATAACGATCGATACCAGGCAACCGCCCATTGAATAGCCTGCGATACTTTGGCCTATCCCTCCGCAAATAGCTGCAATCAATAACAAAAGTAGAAATCCGGTTAAGGTCATAATAGATAAATTTAATTATTAGAGCGCCTCACAAAAGCCGAGTGTCCTCATCCAAATATCCAAGACTGAAGAATCTCCTTTTAAAATGGACAACCGTGTCATGGGCCCTATTAGTCGGGGTCGGAACCTTAGAATAACAAACTTTTGGGTTGTACAAAAGCTCTTATCAACACTGTTCCAGCTTTCAAAATAGCTGCAGGGTCCGGAGGCCGGCAACGAGCGAGCCATAAAATGAGATCTTTGCAGAACAAATATAGGACCCTGAGCGGAGTCAGTTTAAGGTGTTCCCTTAGCGTAGTCGAAGGGACCGGCTTTGTTCGCAATAAAACGTGCTTCGGCTACGACCGCCTATGAAGCACGGCTTACTTCCCCATTCCTCGGTATTTGGCGTAGTGAGCCCGGCTCATCCCTCTATATGCCCTTGTTATCGGGTAATGTAAAAACCATCAACTATAAATATGACACGGTTATCTGTATGAACCAAATATTTTCTGATCTTCAGCTGCACAGGCATGGTAATATCCATCGGCTGACTGCCCGGGTTTATAACAATATTCACAGCTCTGGGATGTCGGTTGATGGGTTTCTAAAGAATTTGATGTATCGGAGTATGGAACAAATTTTAGATTCGAATGTTCATTATAATTGTATAGATTAGTAAATAAGCCATTACGGTAACTGTAAGGCAATTAATGAATTCGGAGGAAATTATGAGAGCATGGACTTTATCGGTACTTATCCTGATTCTCACTGCCGCAATGCTGTCCGGTTGCGGTCCCAGTGAAGAAGAGAAAAGGCGCGCGGAACAAGCCCGGCAGGATTCACTGGAGCAAGTTCGCCAACAAAAAATGGCCAAGCAGCGCCGCGACAGTATCGCGCAGGCCCGGGCTGACAGCCTTGCTGAAAGTAAATCTGAGGCCAATGGCCGCACGGACAATACCAACATTGACGTCAACTTTGACCCCGAGGGTACTTATTCGGTGCAGGTTGAATCCTGGCGCTCAAAAAGGAAAGCTCAAAGCCAGGTTGGCAAGTGGAAGGATCGCGGTTTCAGTAACGCTTTTGTCGTCCAATACAGCGGAGAAACCTCCGGCGACGTCTGGTTCCGTGTCCGCCTGGGACGGCTCTCCTCCCGGCAGGCTGCAGAAGATCTTCGGCAGCAGCTAAAAAACAAATATGACGCTGCTTCCTGGATCTCAAGTGGGGCCTAAAACAATGGCTCTTTTTTATTAGCTTAAGGGTCTATGGAGAATCCGGCAAATATTCCCGATGATCTTTCGCTGCTTGAGGATTATATTGCCCGCTGCGAGGCGCGCTATGCCCTCAAGCCGGGTACAGAGGCGCATATTGTATGGAATGATTCAAAAAAACAGCAGCAAACTGATCTTTCTATTGTATATCTGCACGGATTTAAGGCCTCCCATCCCGAGGGCCATCCTGTCCACAAGAAGATTGCCCAATATTT
>DATGUX010000442.1:0-6108 GCA_035300985.1 Fodinibius sp. | reverse complement strand
CGCTCAGCCCCCATTACACAACAGGGATTGAGCTCAAAATATCAGGATAATCGGTTTGAATCTAATACCTCACCGGTACCCTGGCTGCGTAATGAGGAACTTATTCTCATATATGCCGAGGCCAATGCGCAGCTGGAAAACCATCCGGAGGCTAATAAAGCCATCAATTACGTACGATCTACCTGGGGACTTCCGGATTTTACCGGAACGAATAAAGCCGATCTTATTGATCAGCTGCTCTATGAGCGCCGGTATTCGCTTTGGTACGAATTTGGCCACCGCTGGTTTGATGCCAAACGATACGGACGGCTCGACCAACTTCCAACAGATGGCGGCAAAATATTTGAGTACTACGCACGGCCGCTCAGCGAAATCAACTGGGAAGAATCTAACTAATCAGTCTTTTTAGGGTATTCTTAAAGCCGCTCTTTTCGAGAGAGCGGCTTTTTTATTTTCCTCTTACTGCCGTTTTTGTATTTTCAAATAAAGTAAACTCATCAATTTAAGATTGACGCATGAAAACCTACGATTTTGTTATTGTCGGCGCCGGTATTGTCGGCCTTTCTACCGCCTATAAACTCACCGAATCTTATCCCGATCTTGATATCCTGATCCTTGAAAAGGAGCAGCATGTAGCCGCGCATCAAACGGGCAACAACTCGGGCGTTATCCATTCGGGCATCTACTATAAGCCCAACAGCTACCGCGCCAAAAATTGTGTGGAAGGCCGGCATCAGCTGATCGATTTTTGCCGGACACACGACGTGAAGCACGAAATCTGTGGTAAAGTGATCGTAGCTACCGAAGAGGAAGACATCCCCCGGCTCGACGGCATCTTTGAAACCGGACAGATTAACGGTATTGAAGGCATTAAGAAGATCGACGCGCAGGAAGTCAACGAAATTGAGCCGCACGTCGATTGTCTCAAAGGCATCCACGTACCCTGTGCGGGCATTGTCGATTACATCGCGGTTTGCCGGGAACTGCAGGCCATCATTGAGGAAAAAGGCCACTCGGTTCGCTTTGGACAGGAAGTCCGAAATATCCGAAGCAAGAATGAAGAGCTCACCGTTCAAACGACTACCGACCAATTCAAAAGCCGCTACCTGATCAACTGCGCCGGCCTTTACAGCGATCGCGTGGCTCAATCCGCCGGCCTCCGCCCCGAGATTCAGATTGTCCCCTTTCGCGGGGAATATTTTGAACTGAAACCGGAAGCTCAACACCTGGTGAACGGACTGATCTACCCCATGCCCAATCCGGCCTTTCCGTTTCTGGGCGTTCACTTTACCAAGATGGCTACCGGCGGGATAGAATGCGGCCCGAATGCGGTTTTTGCCTTCAAGCGCGAAGGCTACGACAAAGTATCCTTTGACCTTAACGAGACCATTGAAACGCTCAATTTTCCCGGCTTCTGGGCCTTAGCCAAAGAGCACTGGAAGATGGGCCTCGATGAGTGGTACCGTTCGTTCTCCAAGAGTGCCTTCACCAAAGGACTGCAAAAATTAGTGCCTGCCATCCGTCCCGAACATCTCAAAAAATCACCGGCCGGCGTGCGGGCTATGGCTCTCAATCCTGATGGTGAAATACTGGATGACTTCCGTTTTGAGGCCACGGAGAATGAAATTCACGTACTCAACGCACCGAGCCCTGCCGCTACGGCCGGACTGGCTATTGGTGATGAGATTCTGACCCATATCGAAAAAGCCTTTTGGTAGCCGCCAAGCAGCCGGTAGCTATTGCAGGTCAGTGCTTAAGTTTGGCTTTAGCCTGAAATGAATTCGTCAGCTGCAGGAGTGATAAAAGTTTGGGATCTTGTCTGGGAAATAATGAGCGCAGAAAGCTACAGCAGCAGTATATTATAAGGAAACATTATCCGGAACCATTTTAATTTCCGGATAACATTCCCAAACCAGGCTTTGAATGGAATAAACTGGATAAAGACAGATATTATCAGGAATTTAGGAAGGGTTGGGCATTCCGCTCAATTATATGTTATAGTTTTTTAAGATATCGAACACCAAATATATGATGAAGAATAACAAGGAACTGTATGATCAGTTACGAACCACTCTCAAACAGTGGGTAGATCTTCCCGATGCTCAATGGAATGAACTGGCTGCAATATTTCATCCTAAAACAGTCGCCAAGGATGATTATCTACTTCATACCGGAGATGAAGTGTATGAGCTCTATTATGTAGGTGAAGGATTGCTTCGCATCTACTATTTGAATGAACGGGGAAAGGAATCTAATAAGGCGTTCCCCGCCCAAGGTGGATTTGCAGGTCCGCTCGCGACAGCGCTTCTGAAGATGCCCTCACGCTATGGCATACAGGCTCTGGAAGATTCCGTATTGTTGACCACCCAATATGATGATTACTTTAACCTGCTCGACCAGCACCCACTATTTGACCGACTCGGACGAAAAATATTGGAATGGCTGCTGGGACGACGAGAGCTAAGAGAACAAAGCTTGCTGCAACAATCGGCTAAAGAGCGATATCTTGATTTTATAGAACGATACTCCAGCCTGCTTAATCGTATCCCTCAATATCATATCGCTTCTTATCTGGGTATTACCGATGTCTCCCTTTCACGTCTAAGGAGTGAGCTTTCTTCCGATGGTTATTGAATTGACAGCCATTTCTTAACAATTGTTAATGCAAGAGAGCCGACAGGTAGATACCATTGAGCTGAATAAATTTCAATGTATTATAAAAACAGTTCAATGAAGACTAAATTTGCCTTATTGATTATCGCCTTTTGTATGACAACTGAAATATTGTCTGCACAGACTCCGGATTCCCTCAGCGGCCAAGCTGCTTTCCTGTTTGCCTATTATCCGAAAGAAGGACAAGAAGCTCAATTTGAAGAAGGATATAAGAAGCACCTGAGTTGGCATCAAAAAAACAACGATCCCTTTGTCTGGTATGGCTGGAACGTTATTTCAGGCGACCGGATAGGAATGTTTGTTGACGGCACCTTCGGCATCTCTTTTAAAGCTTTTGATAACCGGATTAAGCCTGCCGAAGATGCCGCCCATGCTAAAAAATCATTTACTCCGCTTGCAAATGCTGCCTACCGGAAAGTTTTTAAACTTCAACCTGAACTGAGTTCCGCTACCCAACTGGAACAGTGGAATCCCTCGCATTACATCGAAGCGATAACCTTTTTACTGGAGCCCGGAAAAGAAGCAGTATTTGAAGACATCTTCTCTCAAATTGTCTCTGCTTTGCAAACAGATGACTCCAATCAAAAATTTACTACATACCGACAAGTTACAGGCGGAAAATTACCCGTCTTTCTCCTCATGAATCATCACAACGGCTTTGGGACATTCGATTCTGATAAAGCGTTCACGACCTTAGGTCATCTGATCCATCGTATATTCAACAAACCCAAAGCCCAGGAACTATCGAAACAACTGTCCGGGTGCATCCGCAATATTCAGTCGGAAACCTGGCTGTATCGTCGTTATTTAAGCTATTTCCCGTCTAATGATTAAAAAACTATAACCAGCGTTTCAACCTGACAGGCCTCGCCAAGCCTTGCTCGCTTCCCTTTTTATAGTTAACCTTTCTTTCAGAAGCAATTTCAACACCCCAGCGCCTGCAGGTTAAACGACAGGCCGTTATAGTGCCCTCTCCTTTTGGACCTAAATTTTCTTATCTGTTTCCAATCACTTTCTTATATTACCTTTGAATCATAAAGTTAACCCTTGTTTTTATGACAAAATTAGACGACATAAGACAGAAGGTTCAACCTATATTGGAAAAGTATGGGATTAAAAAAGCTGGCGTATTTGGGTCTGCAGCCCGTGGTGAAGCTGAAACAAACGATGTAGATTTGTTGGTAAAAATTGAACGGAAAATTAGCCTGTTGGACTTTATCGGTATTCAACAAGAATTAGAAGACGAGCTCGATATGAAAGTAGATCTCGTTGAGTACGATTCCCTAAAGCCTGCCCTGAGAGAAGATATTCTTAAAGAAGAAGTACCGGTTATATGAATAAACGCAAACCGGACGTTTATCTTCAAGATATTTTAGAGAGTATTTAACAAATTGAAGAATATCTGAATGGTGTCAATGAAAACGAATTTTATCAAAATTCTGAAAAACAAGATGCTGTTCTGAGAAGATTAGAAATTATCGGGGAAGCCGTAAAACACATTTCCGATGAAATTCGTGATGAATATGACCAAGTCCCTTGGCGAAAAATTGCAGGGATGAGAGATATCATCATTCACGAATATTTTGGGGTCACGCTGAGCATGATTTGGGTGGTTACTCAACGAGATTTACCAGATTTGAAATCAAATATTGAAGATATCATCAATAATCAAAGTTAGACGCGCACTATAACCAGCGCTGCAACGGGCAGGTTTTGGTCACAGTTGGTGGCCGTGTTGGTGTGGTTCTGGACGTTGCTTCTGCTTTTCCCATATTATCAGGCCATAACTTGTCGGGGCAGGTTGGTCCGTTCGTTCTTGTCAGCCTACCAGTCACGTGCCGTTATCCCAAACCGTCCCACGAGACGCTTACACTTCGGGCCGTTTACCAATAAGAATTACGGCCCAAGCTTTCTGCTCTGTTCATACCGCCGCGGCCTTCTCTGGTTTCCCCGAGTAGTTGTCCGGGGCGTTGGTTCAGTTTTAACCATCTTCCCGGCTTGGGCCCCAGGCTAACCGGCGCTTCAAGCGGACGCTACTCGTCCCTGCCTTCTTCTCTTTGCAAGTCCCTGACGTTTTTCGTAGCCTACTATTTAATCTTAGTTCAAGCGCCGCTTAAGCGCGAGGCCGTTAGGTGTACAACTTGATCAATAATTACAACAATGGCTGATTTTATTTATCATTACACAGATATCGATACGCTTGCTCTCATTCTTGAGAATAAAAAAATAAGATTTAATAGGTTGGATAGGGTTGATGATGTTTCAGAAAGCCAAGGATTTAAAAAGCTTAAATTGGCTCAATCCTTTTTTGTAAGCTGCTGGACTTTTGAAAAAGAAGAAAGTATACCGCAATGGCATATGTATACTAATCAAATGACTGGCGTAAGAATAAAATTACCGAAGAAACTCTTTGCAACCCGAAAATTAGACATACCTGAAGCAAATAAGCCATTTATAGAAGAAAATTTACACTCACCAATTCCATATAATCGTATATTTGGTGACCAGCATTTTATATTGCCTAGTTTTTTATCAGAAGAACATTTTGAAAGGATTGTTGAATATGATGAAGAGTTTATCAAAAAAAAATAAGCTATTCAAATTGATATAAACGGAAATAAAGCCAAATTTTCAATTGATCATCCAACAAGAATTGCAGCTTTGAAATCCCCAGATTGGGCATTTCAAAAAGAATTTCGTTTCGTTCTCATGATATTTCCTTCTTTTCCTAATCAAGGAATGCGAGATCCTAATTGGCATAAAAAATTTCCAAGCTTTGCAGTCAATTCTCTGCATGAAGGAAAAGGTCCAGATATTGACTTCTTTGATGTTGAAATAGATCAAGATATTCTTAACTCAGTAGAAATAACTTTAGGCCCTTTATGTCCACCTGGGAAAAAGTTAATTGTGAATGCTCTTATAGAGAGATATACCAGTAATGGGAAAGTAAAAGATAGTAACCTTAAAGGAACTATAAGAACTCCAAAACGCTAAGTTTGTACACCTAACCAGCGCGTCAACGCGGACGTGCCTCGCTCTCCTACGCTCCAAAAACCGGAGCTTCGGTGAGCAGGCCTAAGGTCGGTTTTGGTTTTGTGGCTTCCCGTTCGTTACTTAACTAAACAACGTTAGGCCACGCGCCCGTTAGCTGGCCTATAAATAACCAGAATCTTACTTTTTAAAAATGGAATATGATAAAGATAAAGTAGATGAAGTGATGCTCGCATTACTTTGGCTTACGATGTTTGACGAAGGATACGCCGTGCAAGCCTGGAAAGGACATAATTGGGAACTTTTGGACCGTCTCCACGAAAAAGGATACATTGACAATCCCAAAAGCAAGGCAAAATCAGTTATTGTCACTGAAAAAGGGAAAAAGCGTGCTGAGGAACTGTTCAAGAAACATTTTGGAATTGAAAATTCTGAATAGCTTTT
>DATGUX010000441.1:0-2891 GCA_035300985.1 Fodinibius sp. | reverse complement strand
CACTGCTGAATATGAAAGATTATGCAGGCGGCATTCATTATCTGGAGCCCATCCTGCAGCGTTACTCGGCACCAAGGGATTTTGCTCCGGAAGGAGAGCTTCAGCTGCTTATGGGCGAATATACGGCCATGCTTGAAGACTGGGAAGAATCGGCGGGATATCTCTCCGGGGCCGTCAACAGCATTAACGACCGTACATTATTGGGGCGCACCTTCTTTTTGTACGGACAGGTGCTGGAGCAGCTGGGTCGGCCCGGAGAAGCTATTTATGCTTATCAACAGGTTGCTGGTCCCTTAGCCGGTCATGGATATATCTTTTGGGCGGAGATGAAACAGGCCGACCTTCATCGCAGACAAGGCAACCTGGATCAGGCCCGGGCTTTCTATGAGCGGCTGCAAAAAAACAGTAAATATATGGAGCATCGGGCGCGGATTATCTATGAGCTGGCCCGCACGTTGGAGATGAAAGGCGAATACCGGCAAGCGGAGGACTATTACCGGAGATTATTGTATGGAAATCAGCAGAAAATATCCCGGGATTTACAGGGAAAAATCTATTACCAGCTGGGAAAAATCCACAGCGAGCCGTATGGTGACTATGGGGCGGCGGCCGCCTATTTTGATACTTCCTCAACTCTCCAGAGCCAACCCGGGGCTTTGATGACCGACCGGCAAGCGGCGGATATGGCCGAAGGTTATGGCCGTTATGCGGAACTTAGCCAAAAGGTGCAGCGCATCGATAGCCTGTTGTGGCTGAGTAGCCAGTCGAAGGCCAGGCAAGATTCTATTTTAGCACACACCCGGCAATCCCGTCTCCGGGCAGCCGCTGATCAGCAAAGGGAGATGGAGCCTCTTACATTCGCAAACCAGCCAGATCTGGGAGAAAGAATGTCTAAGCAAAGCTCTGTGGAATCAGAAATAAATGGATTTTTAAATTATCGTAGCGAACGGCAGGTGGCCCAAACTAAAGCGGCTTTCCTTTCCATCTGGGGTGATCGTCCTTTGGCGGATAATTGGCGGCGCATCGAGGCAGTAGGTCCGAGTGCGGGACGGCAGGGCCGTAATGAGGCTGTCCCATCCGTCGAGGATGAAGACGTATTGGCAGCCGGTTCTGCTCAAAGAGGAATAAAGCCGGAAGATATTCCGCGTAGGCCGGCAGAAAAAAGGAAGCTGGAACAGGAGCGTGTCGGATTACTGTATCAGTCGGCTAATATATTATTTCTGGAATTAAATCAGCCGGATAATGCAAAAGTACTATTTCACCAAGTGGTTGATAGCAAGCACCCGGAATGGCAGCCCAAAGCTATGTATGCACTTTATGAGCTTTTTGCGGGCAATAGCCAAGCCGACAGCAGCCGGTACTGGGCCGGGCGATTAGCTGATCGGTTTCCACAGTCAAAATATGCACAGCTAATCACTGAAGAGAAGGAGCGGGCAGCAACTGTGGATTCCTCCGGTCGTCTTTCAACGCTGCGGCGCCAATACCAGTATATTACAGCTGATACTGACTCTACAGAAGCTGCTGAATTGCGCGCACTGGCTCTGGAAAACCGGGGCTCTGAGCTGGCTTCCTATATTCACTTTGAGGCAGTAAAAGCCTTTATCCGGCAGGCGAAAAGTGATAGCATGGCGTCGGCTACCATCGAGAGCGATAACCTGTCGCATCAAGGGCAGGATAGCTCTATTACATTTACTTACGCTGGCATGCAACAGATACGCCGGCTGTTAGCAGAACACGATTCACTTTTTGCTAACTCACCCTATCGGAAGAATGTGCAGCTGCTCCGGGAGGAACTGGGTCATAAAACATCTCGTGCCAGCATGCTGCCAAGGTGCCGGGATTTTGGCGTTGAACTGCATATAGATCCATCGATGGAGGCCTTTTTGCAAGGGATTGAACAACCCCGGGCGGCGCGCGGACAACATATATCCGGTAGCATAGTGTATGATTTTGTGGTAACGGTTGACGGAGGAATAAAATCGTATAAGCTGGTATCGCCGCGGACGCCTTTGGGCTTTGAAGAAGCCTTGGAGGCCGGTTTCGAGCGTATGCTCCGGTTTAAACCCTTAGAAGTGGAAAATAAAGTATCTCGACTGCGATGCCGGTTTGCCTTCCAGGCAGATCAGATCGGGCATCATTAATGCTTCCTGTCCGAGGCCTTTACCAGTTGATGAATAGATTCGGCATGAAGTTCTTTGAGTTGCCCCATAAGTTCGCGGTTAATCTTCTTGAGCAGGCCGGGCCCTTCATAAATCAGTCCCGAATAAACCTGCAGCAGGTCGGCGCCCGCCAGCAACATGCGCAAGGCAGTAGAAAAAGAATCGATGCCACCTACGCCAATAATAGGTTTCTGGCCCTTAATTTCATTGCTAATCCATTGAATGATCTGGATGCTTTTTTCAGCAATGGGCCGGCCACTGAGTCCGCCGCGGCCTATTGTATTCAGCCTATCAGTCGGGGTGTTTAGATTTTCACGATTCGCGGAGGTATTACATGCAATGTAGCCGTGAACCCTGTGATCTTCGCAGATTTGAAGCAGAGCCATCAACTGCTTCTGCGATAAATCGGAAGAAACCTTAACCAGCGTAGGAACCATTCGCGCATCGTCCCGGATATTGAGCGCAGCCAGAAGCTCATCCAGTGCGGCCGGCTCTTCAAAGGTCTTGCCCTCTGTAGTGTTTGGACACGAGATATTTACGGTGATATAGTCGGCAACTTTTCGCGCTTCGGTAAACCTGTGCTTATAATCACGGATGGCCAGATCACCCATAACATTGGGGTCATGGGTTTTGGCAATGTTGATGCCCAGCGGAATAGAAATATTCTTGTTTTTTAGCCGTTTGACAATCGTTTTTGCTCCATCATTGTTGAGTCCCATCCGGTTGATAAGG
>DATGUX010000440.1:0-2865 GCA_035300985.1 Fodinibius sp. | reverse complement strand
CCGGGATAAAGGGCTAAGGTTTGCATAGGAAAATAACTTAAAATTGAAGGCCTTCTTCAGCCAGAAAAATGCTGACGTGCGTGCGTCCATACTCTCTGACACTGGCGCAGTGCGGATGGCTGCTAAAGTCATGATGTTTGTCATGTTCCAGGATCAGCCAGCCGTTTTCATCCATCCAGCCGTCTCCGATAATGGTTTCAACCATTTGGTCCATGAGAGGATAGTCGTAAGGCGGGTCGGCAAAGATGATATCATAGGGCAGCGGCATGCCCTCCAGGAAGCGCTCCACCTCAGAGGTTGCGGTCCGCACTTGATCAGACATCTCAAATTCTGCCGCTACTTTCTCGATATGGCGGATGTTGTGGCGGTTGCTATCCACAAACAGTACGTTCTCAGCGCCGCGGGAGAGCGCTTCGAAGCCGAGATTCCCGGATCCGCCGAACAGGTCCAGCACTCGGGCCCCGTGAATATATTTTCGGGCGTCTAAAATGGAAAAAAGTCCTTCTTTGACACGGTCGGTCGTGGGGCGTACGTTCAACGTTTTTGGGATATGAATGCGCCGACCTTTTAGCAGACCGGTAATTATACGCATAGGTCTATAATATCTTTGAGTAGATCATTTATTTTGTATCTCAACATAACAAAAATAATGGATAATGAAGGGGAGCTCCCGTGCTGCTTGTTGTCGGGTTAAGCCGAGCTAATCATAATCCAGAGCTAACATAATAGCCGGGAAGGCATTTTCGAGATTAAAGCCATAGGTCGTTTCATCGGCTGAGACTTTTATTTTGTCAAGACTATTCATTTTGGTGATGATGCCGGCATCATCCCAGAAGGACTCCAAAATATTGATGACCCGAAACGCTTGCATGCCATATACGTAAATCTGTTCATGCAGTCCATTCATCCAGGGCAGCTCCTTGGTGTGTTGCAGCCAGAAGTAGGGCAGGTCGTCGATATCGTCAAAGGTGATAAAGGCCGCACCGCGCATTTTACCCAGGATAAAAGAAGTGGCGGCGATACAGTTATGGAAACAGCCTACCGTCATAAATGAGCCGCCCGGATTGGCGTGTTGGATCCATCGGCTGCCTATTTCAAAATCACTGACAAGATCAACCGTAGCCGTGTCAGATGCCAGCTGTTGAATGCCTTCATAGTTAGACCGATTGCGGAGCAGCAGAAATTTATATTCCTGATTACTCAGGTTGTACCAGGTGGGCTGAACAGCACTGCGGTCGGTATCGCTCATCAGAATGTTGATATAACGTTCCCGCTCATCGGCGTTATCATACACAATTTTGGGGACGGTGGTCCAGCATTCTTGTAATGGGGAAGTATGTATGCGCAAATGCCGAATGTTATATTCGGATTTGATCTGGTTGATCGTCTGTTTGATACCGTGAAAATGCCTGCTGGATGGATCCAGCAGGATTTCCTTGGTGTCAACATTAAAATCAAAAGATCCAATGCGTGCCAGGCTTTGTGGAGCATCCGGCTGGTTTACGGCGTAAAAAAGCTGATTATTAAATAGACAAAGCCCTAAACTTGTATGCTGATGCTCCATTATGCATTATTCCCAACTTCCGGCATTAAGCTGTGTGGTGTTTTCGAGCGAGCCAATCTTGTCTTCGCTGTCGGGATCTTTAAGCAAGTAGATCGCCGGACGAAGCGTGTCATTGAGTGAATATTCAAACTTTTTGTGCGGTGGCCGCGGCGAATGGATTAGTGAATCAGGATTGAACTCCTTCGAAGAATTTATTGGAGCAAATAGTGAATCAGCCTGCAGCTGCATGACCGAGTCTGTTTTTAGATACTGAACGAGAGTGTCCAGTCCGCCGTTGCTTGGCGGAAAGCTGTCGGTTTTACGCTCATAGCGAATCAGCGCATCCCGAATATTCCCCATGCGGTAGCGGACTTTTTGGGTCATCTGTTCTTTTTGGACCACTTTCTCATAGGGGTCAACGATAGAATGATAAAGCCAATATCCCAATCCGATAATAACAATGGCCAGTACAATACTAATAATGCGATTGCGCGTGTCAAGTGTCATGTGGCAATAGATGTAAAATTATAATATTTAGCGAAATTACGACTTTGAAAATACATGCCGGCATAGTGATATGCAACTGTAACTAAAAAAAGGTACTTGTTTGAAACAAATAAAAATATCAGTTTTAAAAAAAAGATTCCGGATTACTCCTATAGTCGACCTGCCGGAATGGATGATCTCACATAAAAAGGCTGTTTCCGGGGAACAGTGAGGCTTGCCGGTAATTTTATTCATGGAGATGGTATAGTCTTTCAATAAAGCGAGAGCGAAGACCTCTCCGGCGAAATTTATCGACGTCATTAAGCATAGACCGTTCGTGGAGCAGCTCGATGTTGAGGTGCCCACCAAACAGGCGGGTTATCTCTTTCTCCGGAACAGAAAAGGGAGGCCCGTGCATATCGGTCTGGTCATAGTCGAAAGTTTGCAGCAATATCTGCGTGCCGGATCCACATAGTGCAATGATTTTCCGGGCATATATTTCGCGTTTTGCAGGCGGAAGGGCCACGATAGAGGCTTTATCATATATGGCATCTACGGGCGGAAGCGCCTTGGCGGGGAGAGATAAGAAGTTGGCCTCCCAAAGGGCTACATTGTCGGAGCAATAGATGGCATTCCCGTAGCGGGATGTCTGTGTAAAAGATTGGCCGGAGGCTTCCCGGAGTTGTTCAAGACCAGCAGCCGAGGCCTCAACGCCAATCACCTGGAATCCCTGATCGGCCAGCCATAATACATCGCGGCTTTTTCCACAGAGTGGCACCAAGACCGTTGCTCCATCAGATAAGGAAAGGGCAGGCCAGAATTTCACCAGATAAGGA
>DATGUX010000439.1:0-8956 GCA_035300985.1 Fodinibius sp. | reverse complement strand
TAGCCGAGCCGTACTAATCAGGCTACCGGCTTTAACTTATATGGCTTGCACGACCCTCTGGGTCGGGCGGGCCGTCACAGCACAGCGCTCGGTATTACTCCCCCCATCAGCTATCACTTTGTCAAAGACGATTAGCAGTATTGACTGATTATTATGAGCAGAAGGGTCTAGCGCAGGGGCCCCACCCGTTCCCATCCCGAACACGGCCGTTAAGCCCTGCAGCGCCGATGGTACTTCCGCCACGCGCGGAGGAAGCGTAGGTCCCCTCCTGCTCTGTTTTTTACAACGGCGATCCCCCCCAAGGGATCGCCTTTTTTTATGGGGAAAAATTAGGAAAGGGTGGATAGTAGTATGAAAAACTGAATTCTCTTTAAGAAGAGAGCGGAAATTGGTATATTAGGCTTATAATTAGAAATCTGTGTCAGAGCTTATATAGTAAGCCTGATATCTTTAATTTTGATCAGGGAAAATGGAATTCAGTACGTTTATTAACAAATACAAAAAAAGGCTTCACTGCATTTTCAATGAAGAAAATGATGTGGACAAGCTGAGCTTAAACCGAGGGCTGCCTGATCAGATTTTTCAGAAGATAATGGAGTCCAAGCCTCTGAGTGTATTTATTCCCGAGGAGTACGGAGGCAGGGGAGTTAAAACGCATGAAGCTTTATCTATGCTGGAGGCCAGTTCATATGAGTCGCTTGCTCTATCATTAATGATGGGAATTAACGGCGCCCTCTTCTTACAACCGGTTGTTAATTATGGTAATCAAGAAGTTAAAAAGACCATTTTTGATCGTTTTCTGAAGGAAAACAATATGGGTGGTTTAATGATTACTGAGCCCGATTACGGCTCGGATGCCTTGCATATGGAAACTTCTTTCCAGAAAAAGGGTGAAGCCTTTGAGGTATCGGGCACCAAACATTGGGCCGGACTCACAGGCGCCGCGGACTACTGGCTTATCACCGCCCGAAAACGAAATGGCGGTGACAGCCTGGGACGTGATATTGGCTTCTTTATTCATGACACCCGCCGGGGCGGAATTGAAGTGGAAGAATATTTTAACAATTTAGGTTTATATATGCTTCCGTACGGGCGTAATAACATTAATATTACCGTGCCTGAGGAATATAAATTACAACCTCATTCCATTGGAATTAAAATGATGCTGGATATCCTGCATCGCAGCAGATTGCAGTTTCCGGGCATGGGCATGGGTTTCCTGAAGCGCCTGATGGTTGAAGCAGTAGAACATTGTAAAAATCGATCGGTAGGCGGACAAAGTTTGTTTAATTATGATCAGGTAAAAAGGCGACTGCAGGAGATGCAGTCATCCTTTACCATATGTTCTGCGATGTGTGCCTTTACCAGCAATAATGTACCCATTGAGAAAGATACATCGGGTATGGATATAGCGGCCAACACCATTAAGTCTTATACTACCGACCTCATGCAGCAGGCATCACAATCGATTCTGCAGCTTATGGGCGCTAAAGGGTATCGGCTTGACCATATTGCAGGCCGGGCACTGATAGACAGCAGACCTTTCCAGATTTTTGAAGGATCAAATGATATTTTATATCAACAGATATCTGAATCGGTTCTCAAAAAAATGAGGAAGCTAAAATTGAAGAATCTGCACAGCTTCTTATGTGATTATAGTCTAACCGAACGGGCCTCCGATTACTTTAGTGACCTGCTTGATTTTAAAATTAACCATAGCTTAAATCAAGATAAGCTGGTGGATTTGGGACGTATTTTAAGTCGCGTTATATCCCTTGAATTCACCCTTCGCTTAGGTGATAAGGGTTTTAATCAACAACTTGTTGACAATACGGTTCAATCGTTACAACGAGAGGTGGGACAGATCGCCTCAGCTTTTGTTAGTAGCGGTGCACCTGATGTGGTAGAAGATTATGAAGAATCAAGCTCATGGCTTGACACGCTGAAACCAGTATACGCTCATTCATAATTTACTCATAAAATATAGGTGCCATTGAAACACATCGTAGTTTTAACAGGCGCAGGAATGAGTGCCGACAGCGGCCTTAAAACCTTTCGCGATTCCGATGGTTTGTGGGAAGGACATGACATAAGCCAAGTGGCAACCCCGCAAGCCTGGGAGGCTGATAAAGAGCTGGTTCTGGAATTCTATAATCAGCGTCGCAGACAAGCACATCAGGTTGAACCTAATGCCGGTCATAAGGCCTTGGCTGATCTCGACGAGCACTTTGAGGTTACCATTATAACCCAAAATGTGGATGACCTGCACGAGCGTGCAGGTTCGTCCAATGTTGTGCATCTGCATGGCGAATTAGCTAAAGTAAGAAGTGAGAAAGACCGTTCATTAGTCTATCACATTGGCGGAGATACCATAGAGATTGGAGATACCGCCGAGGATGGAGCTCAGCTTCGTCCGCATGTGGTGTGGTTTGGCGAACCGGTTCCCCAGATGGAGAAGGCCGCCGAAATCGTGCCCCGGGCCGATATCCTAATTGTGGTAGGCACATCTTTAGTCGTTTATCCTGCGGCAGGACTGACGGATTTGGCTCCTGCCGGTATCCCCAGATATATTGTTGATCCTGCAAAACCTGAGCTTATAGACTATACCGAATGGACACACATCCGGCAGCCGGCGGCAAAGGGGATGCCCGAGTTGGCGGCGGAATTAGTGTCCGCTTAAAAGTAATTTTAGATTATCATAACAGAGTATATGGCTGATTACAAAGCAACAGACGAGGAGAAAGAAGTTTTAGAGAAGTACTTATTGCAATTTTTGAATCTGGAAAAACGATATCCGTTATTACCCGGTATTGAAAACCCTGAGGTTTTAGCCGGCATAATGGGCCTTGATACAGAAGAACTCATGAAGCTGCGCGATCGCTTTTCAGCAAATGCCAAACAGGCGGCTATCGAGCTGTTGGAGGATGGAGAGGTGGCAGAATGGCTTGATGAGCTGCCTTTTGAAAGAGGAGATACCATTGTAGCCCTTGGCGATTCTATTACGGATGATCTGCAGGGCTGGTTTAATATTTTTGAGCATGTGCTGGAAATTGGTTTGGAAGATCCGGACCTGAGCTTCATTAACAGCGGTATTTCATACGATACTTCCACGGATGCCTTAAAGCGTCTGAATCGTGATGTGCTTGATCATGAACCCGATTGGGTAATTGTTGCACTTGGTACCTTTGATGCTCAGCGGCTGCACGTAGCTCCCGACCGGCGGTTGGTATCATTGGCCGATTACTGGGAGAATCTTAATGCCATTGAAACAACGGTTGCAGAGCTAACCGATAATCCGCTTATTTGGATGACCCCGCCGCCCGTTATCACGGAGATGCTGCAACAAGTGCGCCTGTTTAACTACGATTTATTTAATGAGGATTTAAGCAGCTATCGCGAAATATTGACCGGTAAAAAGGGCTATATCGTTGATCCATTGGGCGAGCGTATGCATGAGGAAGATCAGGAAACTGAGGGAGATAATGATATTCCGGCCGCCTGGAACTACCTCAGCGACGGATTACATCCTTCCCTGTCCGGCCACGTGAATACCGTGAAGGAGTTAATTCGCTTTTTAGCACTGGCTAAGGAGCCGGAAGAGGGAACCAGTTTTGAAACGCCGGATGATTACGACCCGGCAGACGACTAAATTTAGAGCTGGACACTAAGGTTCATAATGGTCACTGAAGGTTTCCAGGAAGCAGAAAAGGAGTGAGAAGTAAGCTCCTTTTGCAGATACATATCGGGACTGATAAATCCAATTTCCAAAGATTTGGAACTGTTTTGATAGCTAAGAAATCCGTCCACATTTGATGCAGGCAACGTAGAAGCCTGATTAAAATTGGGTCCGTCTGCTAAAATAAAACCATCCACAAGGCCAAAGCCGAAGCCTACCCAAGCTCCAACACCGGATCCGTATTGAAGCGCCTCGACAAAGGGTTCTTTAATGATAAGGGAAACAGCGGAAGCAATTAAAGCACCGCCGGCCGCGCCATATATCGTGTCAAGCAGCGGGATGATCGCGCTATTAGTAGCATCATTAAAAGTGCCCGACAGATAAAATTGCTGTCCCTTGTTGATCCTGGATATATCATATACGCCGGCCCCAATTCCATACAGAGTACCTACGCCTAATCCGATGCGAAGCGGAGCAAAATCGTCACTGTTTTTTAGTGCCATGGTTGCTCCTCCCAGTAACACTCCGTTAATCGCGCCATTGAGCGTGTTTTGGCCTACTAATTTAATGGATTGTGCTTTAGATGTTTCAGGAGCTCCCGCCGAGAACAAAAAGGTGAATAGCAGTAGAAGAGGAATATATTTTTTCATAGCGCTTAAAACAGTTGCGTTCTATTGGGGTAAGTTATTTTGTACATATGAATTTAAGTAGTAATTCTAAGTGTGCTAATACATACATTCTTGATAAAAAGTTCAGCTTTTATAACGTCGATAATATAAGCAGCCATTTCCTTAAGAGAAACAGTTCCTGAGTCGGGCGACCGGCCCTTTAATGTAATACCGGGCCGTTCCCGAGCACTTTGTATTCAAACAACGGATAATTGTTTCACGGCATACTGTAAGTTTAAAGGATAAGGACAGAATATGTAAAATATGATAGCATCAGCGGGTCCTGCAGGGCTTTAGTACAGCAAATCTGTCAATGGGCCGATTGTTTAAGTGGACTAATTTCGGCATATTTGATGATAAGGTCTATCCAAAAAAACTATTCAAAAATAAAGTTTAACCTATTTTTCATATGAGTAATCGTCCCCTGGTTCCCCCCAATATTCGTGATCTGTCACCTTATGTAGCGGGTAAAACAGTCGGGGAGGTACAGGCGGAGTATGATCCGCCGCAGATCTCAAAACTGGCCTCCAACGAAAACCGAATGGGATGCAGTCCGAATGTTAAGCACGAAGTTGCTAAAGCACTGCAACAGGTTCATGATTATCCGGATCCCGTTGCCCGGAGACTGCGCGCTCTATTAGCGGATAAAAATGGGGTGGAAGCTGAAAATATTATGATTGCAGCCGGTTCTGAGAGCGTTATAGCTAATTTGTGTCGCACTTTTTTTTTAAATGGTGAACATGCCATCACAGCCGATGCTACCTTCGTCGGTTTTTTTGTTCAGGCCAATATCCAGGGTATTTCACTGAAGAAACTACCTTTGACATCTGACTATCGTTACGATCTGGATGCGATGGCCGAAGCTGTTTCATCGAACACAAAGATGGTTTATATCGCCAATCCCAACAACCCGACGGGCACTTATATTACCAAGTCCGAATTCGAGCGCTTTATGAGGCGCATACCTGACCATGTGCTGGTAGTAATGGATGAGGCCTACTACGAATATGCAAAACAGGTGGCCGACTTTCCTAATTCTTTGGATTATGATTTTGATAATGTCATCACACTGCGCACCTTTTCCAAAGCCTACGGACTGGCGGGATTTCGTATTGGCTATGGAATCGGGTCCAAAGAAATAATTGGAAATATGATGAAAACTAAGCTGACTTTTGAACCGACTACGCCGGCGCAGGCAGCGGCCATGGCTGCTTTGGGTGATCATAGCTTCTTGCGTAAAACCATCAAAGGCGTTGAAGAGAGAAAAAAACGCTTATACACTTTTTTTGAGGAACAGAAAGTCTCGTATGTGCCCTCTGTCTCTAATTCGGTTATGATGATATTGGACACCGAAGAGCAGGCCTTAAATTTCACGCAGCAGATGCTTGAGAATGGCGTTATCTTGCGTCGTGTTCATGCTTTTGGACTGCCCCGGGGTGTGCGTATCACCATTGGCCGAAAAAAAGAGATGGACCACTTCGAGCATACCTTCCAAAAGGTAATGAGCTAAAAGATTTAGAGACAACATAACTATGAATTGGAAATCAATATTTGGTAAAAAAGAGAAAGAAAAATCCAAAGCAACAGAGGCTGTTGAATGGAGTGATATTGCAGAAAGAATATTGCAATCCCGTGCCATAGATGATAAGGAAGAGAATGAATTGGTACCCAATGGAGACGTATTATACCAGTTTTCGGCCCGGGGACATGAGTTAGGGCAGGTGCTTTTGGGTGCACAACTTACCCATCCACACGACGCTGCCAGTGCCTATTATCGATCGCGTCCGCTGATGTTATCGTTGGGGCTTTCGCTTGAAGATGCCCTTGCCGCTCCCATGGCCAAATCCGGCGGATACAGTGATGGCCGTGATATCGGCGTGGTATGCAATAAGCCAGGCGTTGATGGGACCACGGTGCTGCCCATGGCCGGTGATGTGGGTTCGCAATACACTCCCGGTATTGGCTGGGCGCAGGGCATTCAATATCACGCTAAAACCTTGGGCAATGATTCCTATGCCGGGGCCATTTCGGTGGTGTTGGGCGGAGATGGTTCCGTGGCAACTAACGGTTTTTGGTCGGCCCTGACCATAGCTACTACCCAAAACTTGCCGGTCCTGTTCTATATTGAGGACAATGGCTACGGCCTTTCAGTGCCAAGTAAATTCCAAACGCCCGGCGGCAATATTTCGCAGAACCTTTACTCATTCAAGAACATCAGTATTATGGACGGTGACGGAACCGATCCTGCTGAGGCTGCGGATCTTATACACCGATCAGTTGATTATGTCCGCGCGCGAAAAGGGCCTGCACTGCTTCACTTAACCATGCCACGGCTCAACGGACATTCCTATCAGGATAATCAGGCCTATAAACCAGAAGAATTGCTGGAAGAAGAACAGCAGAATGATCCGTTAAAGAACTTGAAAACCTTTTTAGTTCCGGAACGGATCAGCTCAAATAATTGGGATGGAATAGCAGAAAAGGCCACAGCTGATGTTGAAAGTGCTGCGGAAAAAGCTCTGACCCGTCCGGCCCCGGATACTGAGCAAACCACAAAGTATGCCTTTTCGGAAACTGCTGAAGATGGCAGCACCGACACACAGCTTATCGGAGGACTGGCACCTTCCGGACATTCCTTTCCCAATAGCTCGGAAATACCAAATTCCGGTAAACAGCGCATCAACATTGTGGAAGGTATCCGAAAAACGATGGATTATGAGCTTCAGACCAATCCTAAGTTAATGGTTTTTGGTGAGGATGTGGCTGCCAAAGGGGGAGTACACGCCGTTACCATGGGACTCCAGGCCAAGCACGGCGAATCCCGTGTGTTTGATACAAGCCTCTCCGAAGAGGGCATTATCGGGCGGGCCGTGGGGTTGGCCTATAATGGATTAATGCCCGTGGCAGAAATTCAGTTCCGAAAATATGCCGATCCGGCTACGGAACAGCTCAACAACTGCGGTACCATCCGCTGGCGGACCGCCAATAAATTTGCGGCGCCTATTGTCGTTCGTATGCCCGGTGGATTTGCCAAATGCGGTGATCCGTGGCACAGCCTGTGTAACGAGGTGTTTTTTGCTCACGCTGTAGGCTGGCAGCTGGCCTTTCCCGGCAATGTGCAAGATGCCGTAGGCTTGCTTCGTACGGCTATGCGCAGCAACAATCCAACGATCTTTTTTGAGCACCGCAACCTGCTGGATGCCAAATACGCCCGCCGGCCGTATCCGGGCGATCAGTTTGTCCTGCCCTTCGGTAAGGCTCGAATGCTGCAGGAGGGCGCTGACCTCACAATTGTAACCTGGGGCGCCATGTGCGAAGGCTGTGAGGAGGCCGCCGACCAACTGGATGCGGAAGCTGATATTCTGGATCTTCGAACCCTTATGCCCTGGGATAAACAGGCCGTATTGGAATCAGTGCGAAAGACCAATCGCTGCCTGATTGTGCATGAGGATACCCAGACCGCCGGTTTTGGAGCAGAGATCAGTGCTGTGCTGGCCCGGGATGCCTTTGCGTATCTGGATGCACCCGTCGAGCGGCTTACCATGCCCGATATTCCCGTGCCATATAACGTTGAGCTGATGAAGGCCGTTTTGCCGGATGCCAATAAGATCAGTGCTAAAATTGAGGAGTTGCTAACGTTTTAACTTGAGTTATCCGCCCAGTTTACTGAGAACAAAAGCCACGAGGAATCCAATAACCGTGATTATGCCGGTATAGTTATGTGCAGTTTGATAAGCTTCTGGAATCATGGTATCAGTAAGCATTGCTAAAATACCACCGGCAGCAACGGCCAGAGTGGCGGCGACAACTTCCGGAGAGAATCCGCTGAAAACAGAATAGCCCAACAACGCGGCTATTCCAGAGACTAACGCGATTCCAATCCATAGTAAAAAAATATACTGCGCCGACCGGCCGGACTTTTTCATTCCTGCTGAGCTGGAAAGGCCTTCCGGAACATTAGAGATAAAAATAGCAATGACCGTTACCAGGCTTACGGCACCGCCCTCGAGCATGCTGATACCAATTGCAATAGATTCCGGAATACCATCGAGCAAAGCACCTACAGCAATGGCCGTTCCGCTGCCGGGCTTCTCGGATTCGCTGGGTTGTTGGTTGCCTGACCTTTTGCGATGGCGGGCTCCTTGTTGACTCAACCATACATTTGCCAATGTGTAAATAAGTGCACCACCTAAAAATCCAATACTGACTGAAGTGAAGGTCCCGGTAATCCATGCTTCAGCCATCAGCTCAAAAGCCAGGGTTGATATCAAGACGCCGCTCCCAAAAGCCATACAGCTTGCTATGGTACGCTGCGATATCTTACTGGCATAGCCTATTACTGCACCTATCAGCAGGGCAGATCCGGCCAGCAACCCCCATAATCCTGCTTGTATCCAAATGGGCATAATTCTTTTCTGTTAACTTTAATAGTTAATAGTAGAATTTTGATAAAAAATAAGTAGATCAGTAGGATAAATAATACTGACGTCGTTCTTCCGGAAATTTTTCGATGGCATAGCGCAGCATCGTGCGCGGCATCTGTTGGATATGGTTGTCCAGGAATTGCTCTTCCGTATCCATATCCCGCTTGCCTATTTCCCGGAGCATCCAG
>DATGUX010000438.1:0-3020 GCA_035300985.1 Fodinibius sp. | reverse complement strand
TAGTTATAACTGTCATTGGCAGCAGATAATTCATATTTTATCGGGATAGCAAAAAAGTATTTTAATCGTACTAAAAAGAATGTTTTCAGGCATGAATGTCTTTGCAATTATCATACTGGTCACTTTAGCCGTTGATTTCATCCTCAACCTGACGGCTGACTATTATAACCTCCAGTCGCTTGATCAGAGGCTGCCCCAGGAGTTTAATGACGTTTATGATAACGAAAGTTATAGTAAATCCCAGCGATACACCAAGGCACGTACAAAATTCGGTATTCTAAGCTCGGCTTTTAACCTTTTGTTATTGCTTGTATTCTGGTTTGCCGGCGGCTTTAGCTGGCTGGATGAGATTGTCCGCAGCTGGGAGATGGGCATTATTTGGACCGGCCTTACCTATATCGGTCTTCTTATTTTGGCTAAGAGCGTGCTGTCTCTGCCTTTCAGTCTCTACTCCACTTTTGTGATTGAAGAGCGTTTCGGCTTTAATAAGACCACTCCAAAAACCTTTGTACTGGATTTATTGAAAGGATTAGGAATCGGCATCCTGTTGGGCGGACCGCTACTGGCCGGTATCCTGGCTTTTTTCAACTTCACTGATCACTACGCGTGGCTGTACGCCTGGGGTGCCGTCACTGCATTCACTTTGGTTATACAGTTTATAGCCCCGCGCTGGATTATGCCGATATTTAACACCTTTGAGCCACTGGAAGAGGGAGAACTGCGCCAAAAGATTCGCAGTTATGCTGAAAAGGTGAGCTTTGCCCTGGAAGGGGTATATGTAATCGACGGGTCAAAGCGCAGCAGTAAATCAAACGCCTTTTTTACGGGATTCGGTAAGAATAAGCGCATTGCGCTCTACGATACACTCATTGAAAATCATACGGATGATGAGCTGGTTGCCGTCCTGGCACATGAGATTGGCCATTATAAGAAGAAGCATATCATCAAAAATATGGCGATCAGCATTGTGCAAACGGGTGTCATGTTTTTCCTGCTGTCTGTTTTTCTCAGTTCACAGGGCTTGTATGAGGCTTTCTATATGGATCAAATGTCGGTCTATGCCGGACTCATTTTCTTTGGGATGCTCTATGCGCCCGTCGATATGATTCTATCAATGATCATGCAGATATTGTCCCGGAAGTATGAATTTGAGGCCGACCGTTTTGCCTCTACTACCTTCAGCCCGGAACCGATGGTTTCCGCTTTAAAAAAGCTATCCAAGGACAATCTTTCCAACTTAAGGCCCCATCCGTTTTATGTGTTCCTGAACTACTCGCATCCTCCCGTTCTGCAGCGCATTAAGGCAATATGGAAAGCATAGTATGGAAATCTTATTTAGCCCGCCCATTTTAAAAGTATCAGGAGATTTGGCTGAGCTGATCTGAAAATAAATCCGGTGTAATTCGTGCAAGTCTGCGGCTTATTTAACATTTTGGAGCCTAATAAAGAGTCGGAATATGATACTTCCTGATAAATTGCTCAACGCCTACGCCAGCGGCATTTTCCCCATGGCCGACTCGCATCATGACCCGGAGGCCAAATGGTACACCTCACGCCGGCGTGGTATTATCCCGTTAAACCATTTCAAGGTATCATCGAATGTACGCCGGATCATTCGGAACCGGCATTACCACATCAAAATTGATGACCATTTTAAGAAAGTAATGCAGGCATGTGCCAACAGAAAAACGACCTGGATTTCCGATGAGATTATCGAATCCTATGTTGTTTTGCATAAGTTGGGGCATGCTCATTCCGTCAGCGTTTATAATCAAGATTGGGAGCTGGTCGGCGGGCAGTACGGGGTGTCGTTGGGGGCAGCTTATTTTGGAGAATCGATGTTTGGGCGGGCGAAAGAGGCCGGAAAGGTAGCCCTTTACTGGACGCACCGATCGCTTCTAAAGGGCGGTTTTAAGCTCTGGGATACTCAATTTTGGACTGAGCATCTGGCGCAGTTCGGCTGTATCGAGATTCCTGCCCGCGACTATGAGCAGCGATTGAATTCAGCACTGAAGAAGAAAGCGGTATTTGAGAATATAGAAAGTGAGCAGTAACGACAGCAGGCAGTAACCGGTTTGTAATCCCAAAATTACTGCGCTTTTACAGAAGCGGCTTGGTTCATGACACCTGAAGCACCGCCGATCCTTCAAAATTACCTTCCCGTAAGTCCCTAAGTACCCGGTTTGCTTCTTCAGGGGGATAGGTAGTTATCGTTGTTTCGATTGGAATCTCCGGAGCCAGTGCCATAAACTCTTCGCCGTCTTTTCTTGTGAGGTTAGCGACGGACTCAACCGAACGTTCTTCCCACAAAATATGATAAGGGAAGGAGGGAATATCACTCATATGAATGCCTGCACAAATTACGGACCCTCCCTTTTTGAGTGCTCGAAGCGCCAGTTTAGCCTTGTCTTCTTCTAAGACCATCGCTTTCATAGCATGATGTCCGTTTGGGTAACAAATAAACGGAATTTGGTCTTGGTCCGGAATGAGCTCAGCTCCTGATATTCGTATATTCCGGTGCAGAAGTAGAACTCCCTTAAAACTAATTCTCTTGAGCTTTCTATCCTTTATCAGGTAACGATTTTACCCAATAGTTCTCTCACCTGGTCTACAATGCCTTTAGGGTCCAGGTCCACTTCCCGGTGCAGTTCTTCCTGCGTGCCGTGTTCTACAATGCGGTCGGGAACGCCCATAATGGTTGTAGGCAGGTTATACGGTTTGTCGGCTAAATATTCGGCTACGGCACTTCCAAACCCGCCCAATTTGGTTCCGTCCTCAATCGTAATTAAGTACTCATATTCGCGGCAAATTTCATCGATCAGAGCGGTGTCCAGCGGTTTGGCAAAGCGCATGTTGTAGTGACCGATGTGGATGTCTTCCGATGCCAACTCATTTGCCGCCTCGATCACGTAATTGCCCATTGGGCCAAAACTCAGGACAGCAATTTCGTCCCCGTCGCGTACTTTGGCCCCTTTGCCGATCTCCATCTTTGTAAAGCCTTCCGGATAGTTCATGCCGGT
>DATGUX010000437.1:0-3380 GCA_035300985.1 Fodinibius sp. | reverse complement strand
AGGATATTGTTACCTATAATGGCAGACAGATCGCGGGTAAAAAGCAGGTTAGGCGTAGGCAGCATGGAAAACCCACTGATGGCCGGCGTTGCTCCTTCGATCACAAATTGAAGCAGCTCATCGGGATTCAGCTCCCGCAGTTCATTCTCAATGGCCTGTAGATTTTCCTCGGGCAGTTCTTTAATCAGCTGCTTAATAAAATAGGCCCGGGCCTGTTCTTGTTGGAAGCTTTCCAGAAAAAGATCGGTTATTTCGTAGATCTGTCCGTTTTCAGGCATTGCTGCTTTAAAAATATTAAGCATATCCAGATGCTCACGGCGCGCGTCCTCCTCAAAGATGATATCATCGAACAAAAGTTCATCCTTAAGTTCGGGATTCACCAATGACACTTCCGTACCCGGAGTGTGCACAATCACGCTGCTAAGATGTTCCGTCTCGGAACCTACGAATATATCCATAGCCCTGAGCCCATTTATTAAATGTTACTGAGTTGCTGTGATAGAACTTCAAATATACACTTTGATCATGCAACATTTAAATATCAATTATTATTGAATAAATGTGATAAGGAATCGTTATTTTTGACTTTGTTTTAAAGGGGAAAGCATTAAATGATGATTGTAATAACCTTTGAAAATGTTTTATTTGTGGCAACATTATGATTAGTAAAACGGAAATAGAGTCTCTTGTATTTTTGCTGGATGATCCCGATCCCTTTGTGCAGTCGGAGGTACGGAACCGGCTGTTTGAACTGGGAGAGCAAGCAGTTCCACTGCTGGATCAGCATAAAAGCGAGATAGCCGACTCGCAGGATCAGGATCTGATCAATGAGGTCATTCGCTGGATAACATACAGCAGCGTTGAAGAGGATTTTACGGAGACCCTGGCCGGCGGACTCACGACCCTGAAGCAGCTGGAAGAGGCCGTCTTTATTCTGGCCCGCTTCGATAATCCAACGCTTCGCATCAAAGAGTACCAGAATAAACTGGATCAATTTGCGGATATGATTGAACCTGATATCCGCTATGCGCTGTCTGAAACACAAAAGATGCACAAGCTGCTGGACTTAGTGTTTACCGACCTTGAATTTAAAGGAAGTACGCAAGATTACTACCATCCCGATAATGCTTATATGCACAGAGTGCTTGATCGTCGATCGGGCTTGCCCATTACGCTGGCACTGGTTGTGTTATTTGTTGCCCGCCGCCTGGGCTTGCCATTCCGTGGCATGGGGATGCCCGTTCACTTTATGTTAATGTATGAAACGGAGCAGGAAAAGCTGTTTATCGATCCTTTTGATCACGGTAAGATTGTCAGCTATGATCAGTGCTACTATTTTCTGAAGCAAAACGGTATTGAACCCAAAAGCGATCACTTCCAGGCAACCGAAGCGCCGGCTATACTGGCCCGATGTATACGAAATCTCATTCGAAGCTATCGGAAGAAAGAGCAGGAGCACCATGCCGAAAGTTTGCACAAGCTCCTTCAGATGGTTGAGATGATGACCCATCTGTAGTCTGTCTCCCAGTCAATACAGGCCCATTTCATTTCAGCAGAGACAGCATTACAACTCAAAGCCGAATGCATCGGTGGGTTCCCGGTCAAACCTAAATGGGTTAATCTGTTTTGCCAGGTTGCGGAAAGAAGCGGCTTCCTCTTCATTGCCGTTAAACTGATGGATGTCTCCGGCCAGTTTGTAGAGCGTTGGATTAGCCGGTGCCTGATCAAGCAGATGCCGGAGCATGGGAATAGCCTGATCAAAATCTTTGTTTTCCACGTCAATGGCCAGCCGGTACAGATCGGCGCGCAGACTTTCCTCTTGTGGCTGCAGCTGATCCAGATAGAAGAGGCAGCGTGAGTAAATGTTGCGTTTATAATAAAAGCGCACCAGCTGATAGATGAGCGATGCGGGCAGTTCAATGTCTTCCAGCCGATCTTCCATGCGCCGCATGACGTCACGCTTATCCATGACCATAAACAGGTGCACCAGGCGGCAGAGCACTTCGGGTTCATGGCTGGTATTAAAAATTTCGGTTTTCATCTCATCAGTAAAGAGCCGTTCAAACTCTCTTTTGATTTCTTCTTCCGGATATAGCGGATTTGCCAGCTCGTCGAGGGCCAGCAGCTGATCGAAGGGGCTGAGTGCCTTGAGCTCTTCCTCAGAAAATTTTTCGATATCCCATTTATCATTGAAGTATGCAACATTTTTCCAGTATTGTTTGCTCTCTGTATCCAGATCGAGCGAGAACGTCGTTTCCCCAAAGTGGTGGACGACCTCGGTATGCGGGGCGATCCCCACCTTATGTCCGGCCGATTGCGCCTGGAAGCAGAGATCAATATCCTCAAAAAAGGCCAATTCGTAGGCTTCGTCCATACGCAGATCGGCGTCGGTGCACATCATAAGACAAAAGCTGTCGATATAATCTACTTCGACCAGCCCGGGTCCGGATGACTGGATATTGTGAGAAGCCTGATCGGGGTTGAGCGTTTTGTTGGTAGCAGGTCCTAAGAGTGCGTATTGAGGATGGTCATTCATGAAGGCCTTCAGAGAGCTCAGTGTGTCTTCCTCAAATTCAATATCATTATGGATAACGCAGGCATAGGCCGTGTCGACCTGTTCAAGCGCCTGATTGACGGATGCCGCAAAGCCGGCGTTCTGTTGGTTGGTAATAATCCGGCAATCCAGGAACTGCTTTTCCTGTAGCTCTTCGAGGTAATCATGAGTATCATCAAGGCTTGCATTATCAACCACGATGAGCTTAAGGTCGGCGGTATTGCAGTGCTCGGATATCGACATTAGGCAGTGCTCCAGTGCTCCCTTGCCATAAGTAGTGGTGGGGATGATCAGGCTTATCGAGGGCTCATGGTCTTCTGTAGGTGCCGGAAGTGGTTGTTTAGGCTCGGGTTCGGGCTTGACGGCTTCAGCAGAGGCTGATTCTTCGACTTCCGGTTCCGGTTCTTGTTCGGAACTTTTCTTCTGTGGCTCCTCGGTTGTAGTGCGGCTGATTTCATGCTTTAGCTCAGAAGCCTCCACAAACCGTCGTTTTTTCTCCAGCAGTTTTACTTTAATCTGCTTGGCAGGTGAGTGATTGGGGTGGTCGGCCAGCACTTGCTCAATCATCTCAAGAGCCGTGTTGAAACGCCCTTCTTTTTTCATGCTTATGGCTTCGTTCAGCAGCTCAATATCATAGTCGCGCTCGGTAAGCGGGCTTATTTCACTGCTTAAATCCTGCAGGGCTTGTATCATACGATCTCTTTCGCCGCCGGTTTCCTTAGTTTTGCGTAGCAATGAGAAATATATCTCCTGCCGCAGTTCAGGCGCGGTATGAGCCGGTTCGGCCATCGGGCTTGGTTGAAACCAGGACGGGTTACCCTCCGAA
>DATGUX010000436.1:0-3720 GCA_035300985.1 Fodinibius sp. | reverse complement strand
CTGGATGAGCGAAAGACCATATTGGTGGGAGGCGATCATGAGGCTGAAGGTAAAGTAGCCCAGCTGCTGGAACGCAAGGCAAACCTAACCGTAATTAGTCCGCATTTGACAGAAAATATGCAGCAGTGGGTTGGGGAAGGCCGCTTCAACTGGATTCCGCGAACCTATAAGCAAGGCGACCTGGAAGGCGCTTTTATGGCCATTGTCGCTGAATACGAGGGCGACGTGAACAAAAAGGTTTATCAGGAAGCTAAAGAGCGGCGTATTTTAGTAAACGTGATGGATGATATTCCACATGCCAATTTTGCCTTTGGATCGATTGTCAGGCGGGGACCGCTGACAATTTCCATCTCCACCAGCGGGGCGGCGCCGGCACTGTCGGTACGGCTGCGCCAGCGGTTTGAGAAGGAATTCGGTCCCGAATACGGAGATTTTCTGGACTTTATGCAACAGCTCCGGCCGCCGATGTCGCATTATCACGATGCATTTAAGACTCGGAAACGGTTGTGGTACGAAGTCATTGATTCCAACGTTTTGACGCTTTTCAGAGAGGGCAAGATCGAGGAAGCTCACCAGAAAACAGCGGATATCGTAGGAGAGCAGGTAGTGGCCGCTGCGCTGGGAACTCATCCACCAAAGGAGGTTGAGAACTGAAAAAAGTCTAACAACTATTTAACCAAATATCTAATTCTAAATATAATTAATAAGATTTTTAATGGCATACGTAGTAGCTGAACCCTGCATCAATTGTAAATATACTCATTGCGCATCCGTCTGCCCGGTGGATGCCTTTCGCGAAGGTCCGAACTTTTTGGTTATTGATCCTATTGACTGTATCGACTGTGATGCATGTGTGATGGAATGCCCCGTTGACGCGATATTTCCGGTTGCTGAGGTGCCCCTGGAGTGGGAGCACTATATCGATCTGAATGACCGGCTCTCCGAGCAGTGGAGTGATCAGCATATCTGGGAAACCACCGATCCGATGGAAAATGCGGATGAATGGGCTGAAAAGGAAGATAAAGATAATCACTTGCAAGAAGTATGGGAATAAATCAACCTCGAATGCAAACAACGACTAAATTGCAATCCAGATTAGCGGGAATACTCAAACGAAAAGCGGTAGGACCAAGGGGGAGCCGGCATCTGAATGAAGATGATCTGGAAGTTATTATCCCCGCCCTGCAGGCCGGCGCAGTCAATCGTACGGCTAAAGCAGTCCTCGTTACAGCGGTGATTATTCAGGAACGGAATGAATTGGAAGATAGCTTGTTAAAGGGCTGGAAGTCCGGGGAATATTTTTTGCCGGACGAACTGTCTTCCTTTTTCTTTGAGGCCGGCCATCCCGGTTTCCCGAAGATGCTGCACCAGGTGCTGCGGGGAGAAGATTTGAGCCCCCGGCATGCATCGGCTGCTATCTCACATTTGTTGGATGGCGGCATCCCCGATTATCAAAAAGGAGTGTTTTTGATTGGCGAACGCTTAAAGCGGGAAAGCTTTGAAGAGAACCGTGCATTCCTCCGGCAATTGCGCATCGCCGTCAACAGTCAACAAGTGGATGTGCCGTTGTTGATAGATCTTGCCGATCCTTATGACGGCTTTCGGCGCTACCCGATTTATACTCCGTTTGTGGCCGCTCTTTTAGCTGCAATGGAGATTCCAACCTATTGCCACGGTCTGCAGAAAGTAGCGCCCAAATATGGGGATACCATCCACAGAGTTCTTGATTTGGCAGATAAGAATCCCGGTAAAAGTGCTGCGGACGTCGCCCGCGATATCGAAGATGAGTCAATCGGATGGGGATATATTGATCAGTCGGTCTGTTTCCCGGCGACGTATGATTTATTGGGCCTTCGCGATAAAATGGTGAAGCGTTCCTTCCTGGCCACCCTCGAAAAACTATTGCAACCCTTGCGGTCTCGTCAGATCAATTATATGGTGGCCGGCTATGTGCACAGTCACTATCAGCAAGATCTGGCCAATTTGTTAAAAAGTAAAAAGGCGCTGGACCGGGTGTTGATCGTGAAAGGCATGGAGGGGACAAGCCAGCTTGATTTCCGCAAGGAGCCGGACCATATTATGGTCCACAACGGCAAAAGTCTTGCGGTTGATATTGAAAGCGAGAAAATAGGCTATTCCAAAGCCGAATGGGAGGAATGTAATTCGATGGCTGAATATGTTCTGGAAACCGGAATCGCAGCGCTGAATGGGAGCAAAAACATTGCCCGGCAAATATTGATCAATCAGGCTGTACAAATTACGGGCAGTTTAGATATCTTGGAACCAATTGATGCACAAGCTGTAGCCTCAAGAATGCTGGACTCCGGGCAGGCGCTTCGTCATTGGAAGCGGGGATGTAACTAAGCCGCATCACCGGGCAGGAATATCAGTCAACAGATGACATCCACCCGTAGGAGTCTTCGCGCGAGGAGTCCTGGATTCCGGTAATGGCGTTAAAGAGGCGTTTGGCAAAGGGACCCGCCTGCTCTTCATCGGTGACAATTTTATTTCCTTCATGAGAAATAGAGCCCACCGGAGAGATGACCGCCGCCGTACCTGAACCAAAAACTTCCTCCAGTTCACCGTTGGCATCTGCTTCAAAAATCTCATCTATCGCAATGGGTTGCTGATGGACCGGGATGTTCCATTTTTCCGCCAGCGTGATCACTGAGTTGCGCGTAATGCCCCCTAAGATAGAGCCATTAAGCGGCGGCGTATAAAGTTGCCCATCAATTTTAAAGAAGATATTCATCGTGCCAACTTCTTCAATATATCGGTGCTCTTTGGCATCCAGCCAGATGACCTGCGTAAAGCCATTTTTTTGTGCCTCTTGGGCCGGCAGCAGCGTAGGACCATAATTACAGGCGGTCTTGATAAAACCGGATCCGCCCTGTACGGCGCGGATATACTCTTTGGTGGTCGTTAGGCTGACGGGATTGAAACCCTCATCATAATAGGCGCCGACGGGTGAGGTCATAATCAGCAGGCGGTAGCTCTGTGCCGGCCTGACGCCCAGACAGGCATCCGTAGCAAAAACAAGCGGCCGGATGTAGAGCGCATTGCCATGCTTTTGGGGCACCCATTTCCTGTCAAGGTTGAGCAGTGCCTTTAAGGCTTGGCCCAGATTTTCGCTATCCAGCGGGGGAATACACATGCGTGCGCAGGAATCATTCAACCGATTCAGGTGATCTTGCATACGAAAGATTCGAACGCTTCCATCCTTTCCCCGGAAAGCTTTCATGCCCTCGAATACGGTTTGTCCGTAGTGGAGTGTGGCGTTCGCGGGTGAAATGGAGAGCTCTCCGAATGGAATGATTTCCGGGGCTTGCCACTGCCCGTCCTTATATTGAATGCTGAGCATGTGATCAGAAAAGACATCGCCAAATCCGGGATTATCCAGATCTACTTTATCAATTCGGCTCTGGCTGCATTCCCGGATATGAAATGGAGTGGTTGATCGGCTTTCGGCTGGTGCTGATGTAGCGGTTGGACTCATAGTATGTTGCTGGCTTTCGTATTTGCATTCAAGTGCTTAAGGACTGCATTCCCCATTTCAGCAGTGTTAACAACCGTTTCGTTGGAGGCCTCGGAAGCGATATCGCCCGTGCGGTAGCCGGCCTGGAGCGTAGCCTGAATGGCCGCTCCAATTTCGTTGGCAGCATCCGGCATATCCAGCGAATGGCGGCACATAAGTGCAATCGAAGCAATGGTAGCCAGCGG
>DATGUX010000435.1:0-5531 GCA_035300985.1 Fodinibius sp. | reverse complement strand
GGGAATGCCTCGTTCAAAACAGCAATCAATGAGAGATTCACTGACCGGTCCGCCCCCCAAAAGGATTGCTTTAAAATAGTCAGGCGCTGTGAACTCAGAACGATCTAAAAGCCGCTTGAGCATGGTAGGAACCAGAGAAGCCGCCTGAAGACGAGGATTTTCGAAAAATAGCTGCGTGACGCTCGAGCTCTCAAAACGATGAAGTCGATAGATCCCCGTTCCGTAGAGTAGTGAGCGTATAATCACGGTAATCCCGCCGATATGATGTAAAGACATGCATAACAGCCATAGACTGTTACGATCCGGTTGAAGGTTTTGCGCCGAGGCCTTGGCTGCAAAGAGCATCTGTCGGCGTTTGAGAGGTACTATCTTGGGACTTCCGGTGGTGCCTGAGGTGAAGAAATAACCCCAAATACGATCTTGGTTAGACTGTACCTCTTCTTTACGTCTTTTGATGCTTTTATTTGGAGTAAAATCAGGTTCTAATATCTTTGTTAACGAAAAAGTGTCAGAGGGAATAACGTGAGTCTCTGCTTGTAGACTTCCTAACTTCTTATCGCTGATTAGAGCAGCGGCTTTGGTTCGTTTCAGCTGTTTTGAAAGTTTATCCGGTGTTGTCGCAGCATCAAAGGCTATGAAAGGGATTCCAAGGCGCCAGCAAGCAGCTATAAGGAAGACCAGTTCGTTACTGGAGGACAACTGCAGCCCGATTGGCCCATCAAGCAGGTTCCGGTTGCTGAGATATGTATAAAGAAAGTGTTCAAATTGGCGTAAATCATCATAAATAAAGACCTGTTCCTTTGATTCTAAAAAGCGATCAATAGGTAAGGGGGGACTAAAAGCAGGTTCCTTCGAGTTAGTGTTCATGCAGAAATTGTTGGTCCATTTGAAAATTGATTAAATTTGTGGCTTTCAACAGCAATGGGAAAGAGCCGGCCGCTCGCAATAGATCCCTTTTCTACAACGGGTTTATTAGGCAGAAAGTCATTTTCCAGCAGGCTTGCCGTATTTAAGCCCTGTGCTAAATCCGGTGATCCTAAGCCCGAAGCCAGCAAAGCCGTAATGGTACGACCAATACCAGATTCCAGGCTGGTTGTAATAACGACCTTTGTATTAAAACGACTGGCTTGCTCACTCAGTTGAAATATATCCTGGAAACTTCCGATAACCATTGGCTTGAGGATGCTTACCGAGCAGTAGGGTAATAATGCTTCATTCTTTTTATCTGCAGCAGTTAAAGATTCATCCAGGGCAAGGGCTATGTCAGTTCGTTGTTGTAGCTCCGAATAACGGCGAGGGGAGGGCTTGGCCAGCGGTTCCTCACAATATTCAATATCAAGCGGTTCCAGTGCAGACAGATTGGAACAGGCTTCCTCAAAGGTCCATGCCCGGTTAGCATCAAGCCGAATATTTAGCTCCGGATATTGTTTGCGGATGGCGGATAAAAGCTTCAGTTCCCGTTCTTGGTTAAGGCCTATTTTGCACTTAAGCGTACCAAACCCCTGTCTAATAAGCTTTTTTATATCCTCGAATATATCTTCGTCTTGTAATAGACTTATCACGCCATTGACGGCAACCTCCGGTGCAGAATTGTTAAACAGTCGGTCAGCAACGGATTTTTGTTCATGATGTGCTTCCAACTGATAGGCCAGAGAGTCCAGGGCGAACTTAAGGGACGGTGGCAGATCCGCTTTTAAATAATAATCTGACAGTAGAGCAACGGGTTTGTCCTCTGAGAGCAACTCTTTCCAATGGCTCCCATGTTTTTCTGCGAGATCGAGAATATCTGCTGTCGTCTCCGCTGAAAAGCCGGGTAAGGGTGCTGCCTCCCCATACCACTTTTTATCACCCTCAGAAAGGCTGTATATCAGGCCCTTACGATACTGATAGGTTTTGTGGCTGGCTTTAAGGGGGCTTTTAAAAGGCAGCTTATATGGAAAGCAGTTCAACTTCATAACGAATCCAGTAAAATTCCTGCACTGAAAAGTATTCCATAAAGCGTCATAAACCCTGCGGTACTTTTTAGCATATTGTTAAGTTTACGCTTGTCGGTTATCGTCCAGGTTTTATAGACAAGGAATGCAGCCAGCGGGAGAGTCAAAAAAGGCAGAAAAACAGTTAGTCCGTAATCAAGGCGGGTATAAAAATGGGGCGGAATAGCCAGAGCCAGCAGCACCATAAACAAATATTCGCATTTTAGCACTTCTTCACCAAATAGCACTCCAAGGGTATTTTTACCTGCCGGTCCGTCTTGTTCAATATCCCGCAGGTTGTTTATGACTAATATATTTGTAGCTAAAGCTCCAACGCTGAGGGAGGCCCAAAAAGAGTCAACGCTCCAGTGCAGAGCGTTGATATAATAGGTGCCCATGACTGCTACAATCCCAAAAAAAATAAATACAAAAAGATCACCCAGCCCGTTGTATCCTAAAGGGAAGGGCCCCCCCGTATAAAGAATGCCAAAAATGAGTGAACTTATACCCAGTATAAGGATGACCCATCCGGCATGCCATACAAGATATAATCCCAATAAAAAGGCCAGTCCCATGGTAATAATGGTTGCTGTACGCATGGTTTCGGCAGAAATATGTCCACGAGCAGTAGCCCTGTCAAATCCAATTCGCTCATCAGTGTCGGCACCCTTTTTAAAGTCAAAATAGTCGTTTGCAAAGTTAGTGCCAATCTGGATCAGGAAAGCGCACAAGAGAGCAACAAGGGTGGGGAGCCAATCAAAAACCTGTTCGTAAGCGGCAAGTGCTGCTCCCACGCAAACGGGGATAAATGCCGCTGGAAGGGTTTGAGGTCGCGCTGCATTCAGCCAAATACTTAAGGTAGAGGGAGTTGACATATCCGGAACAAAGATCAATCGATTGGGTATTTTATATAGCTGCAAAAATACCAATAATTTAATCACTTAAAAAAACAAGCTGAAACTAAATGAGGCTAAGATTTATTAGCCGAAGCTTCTTAACTATAAGCCCTTTGGATAATTTATTAAGGCTAATAGGCATATAGTCCTGCATTACTTATAAGCGGTATGGAATTTATGTAAAATATATTCGTAATAGAATAAATTATACTGTATATTTCACGCGAATAAAAATACATACTTAATAATTCATGACTAAACCAATGCGGCGATACGATACCCTGGCTGCTGCCCGAAAATGGGGAGCATATTCAAACGGAGAGAACAATAAGTCGATGAAAGTAACTGAGATCTTCGGAGAGAATGCACTTCAGCAGGAGGATTTGAAAGAACATCTGCCCAAAAGTATTTGGAAAGTTCTAAGGGAGACAATCAACGAGGGGGCTGAACTAAATCCGAAGGTTGCCGACGCAGTGGCCATTGCCATGAAAGATTGGGCAATGGAAAAGGGTGCAACTCATTTTACGCATTGGTTTCAACCATTAACGGGACTCACGGCGGAAAAGCACGACAGCTTTTTTACCCCCAATCTGGGGGGCGGGGCCTTATCGGAATTTTCGGGTAAGGATCTGATTCAGGGCGAGCCGGATGCTTCCAGCTTTCCTAACGGCGGGTTGCGCCAAACGTTTGAGGCTCGTGGTTATACGGCTTGGGATCCTACCTCGCCTGCATTTATAATGGAGAATCAAAATGGCTCATATCTGTGTATACCAACGGCCTTTGCCTCCTGGACCGGTGAAGCACTGGACCATAAAACCCCTATTTTGCGCTCCAATGAAGCTCTTAACAAACAAGCCAAGCGGGCACTCGATTTATTCGATGAGAAGGTGGCCCGTATTATTTCAACGGTGGGTAGCGAACAGGAGTATTTTCTAATTGACCAGGAATTTTATTACCGTCGGCCCGATCTTATGACGGCAGGACGTACGCTGGTAGGAGCAAAACCACCGCGCGGGCAGGAGCTTGATGATCACTATTTTGGATCAATACCCGACCGTGTACTTTCTTTTATGCTGGAAGCTGAAAAGGAGTTATATAAGCTGGGCATTCCGGTCAAAACACGGCATAATGAAGTGGCCCCCAGTCAATACGAGATGACTCCGCTTTTTGAGAGTTGTAATATAGCTGCTGATCACCAGCAGTTAATGATGATTACTCTTAAGAAGGTAGCTCGGAATTATGGTTTTGAATGCCTGCTCCATGAAAAGCCGTATGACGGCCTGAATGGCAGCGGCAAACATTTAAATTGGTCTTTGAGCACATCAGATGGCGTTAACCTGCTGGAGCCGGGACAAAGTCCCCACGAAAATATGCAGTTTCTGTTTTTCTTTGCCGCTGTAATAAAAGCGGTTTATGAAAACCAGGATCTGCTGCGCATCAGTATTGCGCATGCAGCTAATGATCAACGGTTGGGGGGGAGTGAAGCTCCGCCGGCGATAATGTCTGTATTTGTAGGTGACCAATTAGAAGATATTGTCCGCCAATTATTGAATGGGGGATTGCATGAGTCCAAAAAAAGTGGCCTGTTGGGACTGGGAACGCCGGTCCTTCCATCTCTTCCCCAACATGCGGGTGACCGGAATCGTACCTCGCCATTTGCTTTTACCGGTAATAAATTTGAGTTTCGAGCCGTAGGGTCCAGCCAGTCTATTTCTTTCCCCATTGTGGTGCTTAATACCATCGTTGCGGATGCTCTTGAGGTGATGTGCACAGATTTGGAGCAGCAGATAGAAGGAAATGCATCTCTTGAGGAAGCTTTGGGCACAGTGCTAAAAGATACGCTTGGTAAGTCAAAAGACATTATCTTTAATGGCGATGGTTATTCAGAAAAGTGGAAGGAAAAAGCCGAGGAGCGCGGACTCTTAAACCTTCCGACCGTGATGGATGCACTTCCGCTGCTTACCGACAAGAAAAATATTGACCTTTTTGAAAAGCACAGTGTGCTTACCGAACGGGAGATACGATCTCGGCAAGAGATTTGGTGTGGACAGTATTTGGCGACCATTAATATAGAATCAGATACAACCGAATCGATGGCCAAAACCATGATCTATCCCGCAGCGGTACGTTATATAAATGAGCTGGCCGATAGCGTTGAGCGGGTAGAGCGGCTTGATTTGGATAATAGCGGTACCCTCAGCATGCTTCAAAAAGTGAACACCGGCGTCAATGAGCTGGATGAAGCTCTTGAAGTGTTGCGTGAGGCGATTCTTGAGATCGATCATTATGATTCGGTTATGGATCGCTCCACACACGTTAAGGATCAGGTGCTGCCGGCTATGATCCAGATCCGCGATGCCGTGGATTATCTGGAGCGATACGTAGCCGATGACTACTGGCCGTTGCCGGTCTATAGAGAAATGCTTTTCGTTAAATAAGGCGTTTACCAGTTGCGTTCTAAGAGAATGTTCGGTGTATCTATAGTTTTAGCTAAGCTTCAAGCAGTAATATCCCCATTTAGGGTAAAGAATACCCGATTTTTCCCCTTCCAAGCTTGTCATTACCCAAATATCAATTATTGTGAATAACTTCAGGCTTTTTCAAACTCCTCCCCGATAGCTTTCAGGTCAGGCAGTATGACACTGCCTTGTTAGAGAGACCT
>DATGUX010000434.1:0-2684 GCA_035300985.1 Fodinibius sp. | reverse complement strand
GAAAAACTTTCATCTAAATTCGCTCAAATATATGAAATTAATCATCCCAATGGCAGGCCGCGGCACCAGAGTACGTCCTCATTCTCATACGGTACCTAAGCCACTGTTGCCGGTAGCCGGAAAAATGATTGTGGAACGCATTGTTGAAACCTTCGCCCGGACACTGGATCGCAAGATCGACGAGATTGTATTTATCCTGGGTCCCGATTTTGGACAGGAAATAAAGGGTGCCCTGAAGGCGATGAGTGAGCGCCATGATGCTAAAGCAAGTTTTCGGGTACAGGAGACTGCTGAAGGAACGGCACACGCCGTTTATAGTGCCGAGCAGGACTTAAACGGAGAGTGCATCATCGTTTTTGCGGATACGATATTTGATATGGATGGCTCGGTTTCTATTGAGAACGCCGATAGCGTGGTCTGGCTGAAAGATGTAGAAGACCCTTCCCGGTTTGGCGTAGCTGTAGAGAAGGACGGAGAGATTACGGATTTCGTGGAGAAGCCTGATGAACCAATATCCAACCAGGCAATTATTGGGGTATATTATTTCAAAGAAGCAGCACGGCTGAAGGAAGAAATTGAGTATCTGCTGGAAAATAATGTTCGCGGAAAAGGCGGTGAGTTCCAGCTTACGGATGCACTTGACCGGTTACTTAAAGGCGATAATGTCTTCAAAAAAGCAGCGGTGGATGAATGGATGGACTGCGGCACGCTGCCGGCCTGGCTGGAAACCTCCGGGAAAATTGTAGAAAAGGAATATTCAGCAGTGGATGCTGAACAGTTTGATGATACTAAAATTATACCGCCTGTCTATATTGGGGATGATGTAACGCTTGAGAACTGTACAATCGGACCGCATGCCAGTATTGCAGAGGGTGCCACGCTCAAAAAATGTACGGTCAAAAACAGCCTGATCCAGGAGAATGCCTCACTGGAAGATTGCAGGATTGTGAACTCTACCATCGGCCGTTATGCCGAATTAAGGGATGTGGAACAGGAAGTACATTTGGGCGACCACTCAAAGGTAGGTACTAAAGTTTAGTTATTCGTTAGGGGCTGATTGGCAGATTCCTAAACGCACGGCTGCCAATAAATAATCCCTGACTAACGCACTGCTTTAAATGAAATCCTCCAGAGGGCGGTCTTGATCAGCATCATGCAGTGAGTGATGCACATCCTCGTGCTCCCCTTCCGGCTCCAGGTGAATGGTGACCATCACATCGCCCGTGATGGCATCAATCAGTCTTTTTTCAAGCAAAGTAGCATCGTCGTGTGCTTTTTTCAGGCTTACCTTTTCTTTAAACACAGCGTGCAGCTCAATCCAGGTAGTATTGCCGGTGGTGCGGTGGCGCAGATTGTGCACGCTGAGCATAGATCCGGGCAGCTCATCGGAAAGCGCGCTGCGAATGGCCCCGTCCACTTTAGGATTCCGGGAGTCCATAAGTCCGTCAACCGAATAGCGCAACAGTTTAAAGCCTTCAAATATGATATAGAAGGCCAGCAGGCCGGCCACCAGCGAATCCAAAAATAGAAAATCGGTAAACTTGATGATCAGCAGCGTAGCCACAGCTCCGGCGCTGGTCCACACATCGGTAAGGGTATGCTTGCCGTTGCTGATGACCATCATATTGTTCTCGCGACGGCCGACTTTAACCAGGTAGCTGCCCAGCGCCAGATTAATTAGTCCTGCTGTGCCAATGAGATATACTCCGCTCATAAGCTCCTGCAGATTATAGCCATAGAGGTAATTGCTGATGGATTGCCAGATAATGGTGACGCCCGCAAGGATGATGACGCTGCCCTCGATGCCTACGGACAGAAATTCTACCCGCTCATGTCCGTAGAGGTGCTTTTCATCCGCCGGTTTGGTGCTGAGCAACAGGCCGTAATAGACAAAACCGACGGCAATGACATGAATGATAGATTCGGCCGCATCCGACAGGGCAGTCGTGGAACCGGTAACCCAAAATCCACTGGTTTTGAGGCCGAGCGAAAGCAGAGAAACGATCAGGCTGATGCGCAGAGCTGTTTTTGCGGGAGACGGTTTCACATCAGATATTAAGGTTAATATTCATTCTGAAATTTAGGCAAAGAATTTCTGAATGCAAGATGATTTGTTCTTATTTTTACGCTCATTTTGAGATTGTTAATGAAGAAGTAATATCAGCGTGCAAGATATCCATTCCAAGCATAATGAAATATTTAAAATAATATCCCAAGCCGGTACGGACGTCGGTCAGCCGGTGTATGTCGTGGGCGGCTATGTTCGCGATTTTTTCCTTGAGCGCACAAAAGAGGGAGATTTAGATATCGACTTTGTGACGGTGGGATCGGGGATAAAGTTGGCGCAAAAGGTAGCTGGCCTGCTTGATGCCCAGAAGCTTTCGGTTTTTAAACGGTTTGGAACTGCTCACATTCGCTATCAGGGGATGGATCTTGAGTTTGTGGGCGCCCGGAAGGAGAGTTACCGTCGCAATTCGCGGAAGCCTGTTGTGGAAGATGGCACGCTGGAGGATGATCAGCTTCGGCGGGATTTTACCATCAATGCACTATCATGGTCGCTGAATGAGGAAAGTTACGGCGAACTTAAAGATCCCTTTGAGGGAATTCAGGACTTAAAAAAGAAGCTCATTCGCACGCCGGTGGATCCGCTTCAGACTTTTGATGACGATCCGCTGCGGATGATG
>DATGUX010000433.1:0-2462 GCA_035300985.1 Fodinibius sp. | reverse complement strand
GGGCGAGGGTTGTGCATGCAAACCGAAAGAGCTGATCATGCTACTTCCAGAATCGCCCAGCCTGCTAACCTTATCTGAGCCGGCCCTGTGGAATTGGGCTCCATTCCGCGAGGGCAGGCTTTTTTAGTGATAGATCAATAGGTCTTTTTTTTAATGCTGGGCGGTGGCGATGCTTCGTCTCCAGGCATGCGGGAATGAATGCCCGAGCTATGGATGTTTTCCTGAATACTGGAGACTCACTATGCCATTGACTTGCCGAAGTACAAAAGAGGCCAATATTTGAGCGGAATGATCGTTAACGATTATCTCTTCTTAACGGATGTCAATCCAATGCAGATAATTAGTGCCGGCGGCACGCGTTTAATAGTAGATTAATCGGGGAAAATATTTTGAATGAAAAATAAGCGTTGCAAAAATTACGCAGACTTTAATATTTCCCGTATATTTACAGGATAAAACCAATTTGCTAAAAGTCAGTTCATGTCTGAGAAAAATAACGGTTCAAAGAAAAACAAAACTTCAAAAAAGAGCGGGGGGGAGTCTCCGAAGTTCCCCAACTGGATTTATGCCGTTTTGTTGCTGGCCCTGATAGGTTTCCAGTTCTATTTTATGAATACCAATAGCGGAGACCGAATCAAATACAGCACCTTTCTGGAGTATGTTGAAGAGGGCTACGTGAGCCAGATTACGATTAAAAACGGCTCTCATATTGAAGGAGAATATACCCAAAAGGCAGTGACTGACAGCATCGTCACGCCCGTCAAAAAGGATGACAGCTGGCTGAGTGAAGCATCCGATAAGAATATCTTTAGCACAACGATGCTGGAGGGGGATGAAATACGTCCTATTCTCGACCGTAATAATGTAACTTATGACGTGCGTATTGAGGAAGACTGGTTTAGCGGCATCCTGATCTGGCTGATACCGATCGGGCTGGCGGTTATATTCTGGATCTTCATCTTCCGGCGGATGAATCCCGGTCAGCAGGTACTGAGCATCGGAAAGAATAAGGCCTCGCTTTACGATAAGCAGAAGGATAATGAGGTATCCTTCAAAGATGTAGCGGGACTTGAGGAGGCAAAGGCCGAAGTGGAAGAGGTGGTTGAGTTTCTTAAAAGCCCGAAAAAGTTTACCAAGCTGGGTGGAACCCTCCCTAAAGGCGTGCTTTTAGTCGGGCCTCCGGGCACCGGTAAAACCCTCTTGGCAAAAGCTACCGCCGGAGAAGCCGACGTACCCTTTTTCAGCCTCAGCGGTTCCGACTTTGTGGAGATGTTTGTGGGCGTTGGCGCCGCCCGCGTACGCGACCTGTTCAAGCAGGCCAAAGAGAAGGCGCCCTGCATCATTTTTATTGATGAAATTGATGCTATTGGCCGCAGCCGGGGCAAGGGCATGATGATGGGCTCCAATGACGAGCGCGAAAATACGCTTAATCAGCTGCTTAGCGAGATGGACGGCTTTAATACCGATAATGGAGTCATTATTATGGCGGCCACCAACCGTCCGGATGTACTCGACTCCGCGCTGCTTCGTCCGGGTCGATTCGATCGCCAGATCCTGATAGATAAGCCCGATTTAAGGGGACGGATAGCCGTGTTGCGTGTGCATGCACTTAACCTTAAGCTTTCTGATGATATAGATCTGAAGCTGCTGGCATCGCAAACGCCGGGTTTTGCCGGGGCCGAGCTGGCCAATCTTTGTAACGAAGCAGCCCTGCTGGCTGCCCGTCGCGACAAAGAGCAGGTAGAGATGGAAGACTTTCAGGACTCCATCGAGCGCGTCATTGCAGGACTCGAAAAGAAGAACAAACTGATCAGTCCCAAAGAGCGGGAGATCGTTGCCTATCACGAGGCCGGGCACGCCATCGTCGGATGGTATCTTGAGCATACCGATCCGGTGCTGAAGGTCAGTATTGTGCCGCGCGGGCTGGCGGCTCTGGGTTATACCCTGCAGACGCCGCTTGAAGACCGCTTTTTAATGACCACGGAAGAGCTGAACGATAAGATATGCGCCCTTCTTGGGGGACGAGTAGCCGAGGAAGTGATCTTTGGCCGCATCTCCACCGGGGCACAGAACGACCTGGAGCGCATCACTAATATGGCCTTTGCCATGGTAGCTGAATACGGGATGAGTGAAGAGCTGGGTTATCTGTCCCTGAAAAACTCTAATAATCCGGAAAACAGCTATGGATTTAATAAGAAATATTCTGAACAGACGGCCGAGCGCATTGATGAGGCGGTCAAAGAGATTATCCGTCACAATTACGAGCGTACCAAAGCGCTGATCAATAAGTATAAGGATCAGCTCGAGGATATGGCCGAGACGCTGCTGGACAAGGAGGTTATCGATCATAATGATCTCAAAGATCTGCTGGGCGATCATCCGGAGGGTAAATATCCGGAAGGCATCTTTGACAGCGAAAAGGAGACCGGCTCCACTTCCAATGGATACAACAAAACGGCGGT